>JBHACB010000117.1:0-8895 GCA_041854325.1 Porphyromonas sp. | reverse complement strand
CTTTGTGTCTCTGTGTAGTTAAGGACAGGGTCTCTGATCGTCTACACTTCGTCAATATCGTATCTCACCCATAGAGTGCTGTACATCCCTGTGATGTACAGCACTTTTCTTTTGTCCTTTCTTTGCCTTTTCCTTTGCCCTGCTTATCTTCTCCTCTCGCCTTTCTCTTGTCTTTTCTTTCTTTCTTCTTTCGTTCCCTTCTTCTCTCCTTCTCTTCTTCTTTTGCCCCTTTTCTCTCCTTCTTCTTCGCCCTCTCATCCTCATCTCTTCCTCCATAGCACGAATTGCCCCTACAGCCTGCCGTGCAGAGCTGTAGGGGCAATTCGCACCATGAGAGAGGAGGAAGGGGCTATGCCGAGGCCATACTACGGCGATAGTCGAGAGGGGAGAGGCCTGTCTTGGCCTTGAAGAGACGTGAGAAATACTGTGGATACCCAAAGCCTAGCGAATAGGCTAGTTCGCTGATGCTCTGATCGGAGGCGAGTAGGCGACTTTTGGCTTCATCGATGATGTAGCGATGGATATGTTCTTGAGGGCTTTGGCCTGTCTCTTGCTTGAGCTGATCGCTCATATAGCTAGGCGATAGGCACACTTGGCTAGCTAGATAAGCGACAGAGGGTAGGCCACGCTGCTCGAGGTTGCTCTGTTGCATATAGTCTCCTAGGGCACGTTCGAAGCGCTCTAGGAGCCCTCCTTCCACGCCCGATCGGGTGATGAATTGCCGCTCGTAGTAGCGTGTGCAGTAGCCCAGCATTAGCTCGATGTTGGTCACGATGAGGGCCTGTGTGTGCTTGTCGATACCGCGATGGAGCTCTAGGCGTATCTGCTCTAGTATCCCACGCAGGGTAGTGCGCTCGCTAGGCGCTAGGTGTAGGGCTTCGTTGGTGTGATACTCAAAGAAGCTGTAAGACTTGATACTACGTCCTAGAGGGAACCTGCGGATCAGATCAGGATGAAAGAAGAGCCCCCAGCTATCGACTTTGTTCGCTTCGAGCTCGTCTGCTCCTATGATGATCGTTTGCCTGGGAGCTATGCAGAGCATGTTGCCTGCCGAGAAGTCGTACGGACGCTGTCCATACCATATCCTATGCTGGTAGCCATCGGCGAGCATGATGGCATAGAAGCCGAGGGTGATCCGAGTACCCTCTGCAAACTGTGAGGTGTAGTCGTCAAAGTTGACTAAAGCTACTAGAGGATGAGCCACTTCCTGACCTGGAAGTATGCTCATCAGCTCCGAGATGCTCTCGATATGTACGAATGAACTCATGTCCCTAGGCTACCCATTGAGCGTCTGTAGTATGGCCTCGTAATAGATCTGAGCCCTATTCTGCGAGAAGTAGTCTACGACCAGCCCTACTAGCCCGAAGTAACCTAGCCCGATACCGATACCTTGCCAGAGGGGGCTGGGAGTAAGCCAGAAGATAAGGAGCGTGAGGGCAAAGCAGACCGAGGCGACGGCCTTGGAGACGACGTACTGGTATTGAAAGCTCGCCACACGCGCTTGCTCTGCACGGACGAATGCCTCTTCGTCTTGTTGGTACATTTGCTCATATTGAGCTAGGCGTTTTTGGTTGGTCAGGCGCAGAGATAAACCGACACTTGCATAGATCGCTCCACCGACTACGAGGGGCCATAGCAGAGCCTTGGCCGAGGGCATCGTGCCTAGTCGCCAGAAGAGTATACCTGCGAGCATCGTAGCTAGTCCGAAGCCGAGGACGAGAGCCCCCTCTAGAAGCTCTCCCTTGAGCCACGTCTCTGTGTGGCTGTAGAAGTTGGTTGTCATATCTATTCTATAGCTTGCGTATATGTAGGCAAAGGTACAAACTGTAGGTGTACTATGCTCTAGCCCTTGACTTGGCTCGTTACCACCTTGTCGAAGAGGGCATCGGACAGCAGGCTGCGCATCACGATCATAGGCGTAGCTAGCTTACCCACGCGATAGCGCGTCTTGGGCCTCTTGGCGCTTATTATCTTGCTGACGGCCTCAGCGATTACCTCGGGCTGGGAGTTGTTGCCTTCGGCCTCGGTCTTCTGCGTTTGGGTGATGATAGCATTCATCATACCTGCATAGACGCTGTCCTTGGGGAGCTTACCGAAGTTGTCTATCAGCACCTGCCCAAACTCGGTGGCGATAAACCCTGGCTCCAGGATCACGACATCGATGCCAAAGGGCTTGAGCTCGAGGCGTAGGCAGTCGCTAAGCCCCTCTACGGCGTGCTTGCTTGCGTGATACCAAGCCCCCATGGGGAAGTACACTTTGCCTCCTACCGACGAGGTGTTGATGATTAGCCCCTTACTGGCCCGACGCATATGTGGCGTTACGGCCTGCGTCATCGCTGCTAGGCCGAATAGATTGACTTCCATCTGCTTGCGCGCCTCATCTAGTGGCACGTCCTCTACCGAGCCGTAGAGCCCGAAGCCTGCATTGTTCCACAGCACATCGATACGCCCCTCTCGTGCTATGATCTCATTGACTACACGATCTATATCCTCTTGGCGACTGACATCCATCTGCATGGGATACCCTCCGAGGTCCTTGAGGTCGTTCATCGCCTCTAGCCGACGTGCTACGGTGTAGACCCGATGGCCCTCGCTGATTAGTTGCTTCGCTGTTACCTTACCCATACCAGAGCTTGCTCCGGTGATCAGAATGACTTTGCTCATTGTCTTATTTATTTTTGGTTCGTTGCACTAAGTTTTGCGATGCAAAGGTACGAGAGAGGTACAGCTCATGACGTAAACAAATCTTCGCTCTTTGTACACTTTTCGTCTTTGGAGCCTCTGCGCCTCTTGTAGAGGCTGTCGTACGGGTGCCCTGAGTGGAGGGGCGAGTGAGGATCGTCGGCTATTCGTGCACGAGCCTAATGTCGAGGGCCGGAATGAAGCGATCGACAACCTCCGTGAGGTCTAGGCGAGGAGCAGCCCCATCGAGGCTAGGTGTATGCCGTACGTGCCCTGCTGTGCAGTGATAGGTACCACTAAGGTGAGGGAGTAGGGGGTCTTGGTAGGTGAAGGCCATGCACTCGTGCACATGCCGGTGCGCCCATAGCTCGAGCCAAGGCATTAGGCGCAGTGGGCGCAGCATCCCCCAGGGATACACCTTGTCGTGGGCAAGGTCTATCTCGGACTGATCGAGCCTGATGGAGACATCGCCAGGGGAAGTCTGCTTGAGGAGCTCCTCGAGCATCTGTTGGCGTGCCCATGGTGCTCCATCTAGGTAGTCGACTTGTAGCGACTCACCCACGAGGCGAGCTAGGCAGAGCCCTACGACAGAGCCTGTGCCATCGGTAGCCGTGCGTATCAAGGTGGTGGGGTAGAGGCTGTATTCGCGCAGTATGTTGTGGCACTGTGCGAGGCTATGCCGTATGCCCTGTGCCGATGTACGTGAGGCCCGAAGGAAGGCCTCGGAGCTAGGCTGAGGAGCGCAGATATGCCCTAGAGCTATGGCTCGCTCGAGAGAGGTGGTCGTGGCACGCTGCCCTATCGTCGCAAAGCCGAAGGTACGCTGATAGTAGCTGCGCAAGGCCTCGTCGGCCGGTATGAGGATGACGGCATCTACGCTAGAGCTCGTCGCCTGCATCAGCTCGGTCATCATACAGCGCATCAGCCCCCCGCGGCGGTAGTCGGGGTGTACACATGCCCCTGAGATGTAGAGACCCTCTAGATGACGATCTCCGATACCGAGGGTATAGCGAGGTGTACCTATATGACCTATGGGGTATCGGGAGGGGGTGTAGTGTAGTATCGTCTCTTGGGGCGAGGCGCAGTGGGTGAAGTAGAAGTCTACGAACACCTCGTCGTCGTGGAAGCACAGCTCCCACAGCTGGCGTGCATCAGCGAGGCGTAGGCTGTGGGAGGAGGGGCTACTGCTCATGATAGTGATGGCGCAGGATGGCCGTGTCTTTGGGTAGGAGCATCTCGGGCTTGTAGCTGAGCTTGCTCTTGCGAAGCCCCTCTATCCCTAGGTCTTCTTCCCGATTGATGTAGGTGTACTGCTCGGGGATATGGCGAGCAAACTCCCGATTGATCATGGCAAATGCCCCCTCGTATGCCACATTGGCCTTCTCGACATGCACCCCGAAGGTGTCGGCATTGATAGGAGAGCCGTAGCTAAAGGCGACAATCTGGCCATCGACACGTATGGCTCCACCGAGTAGCCCTAGTGCTTCGTAGCTCGATAGTGTACGCTCTATCATCTTACGCTCCCAGAGACGTCCCTCGGTCTCTTGGCTCGTCTCTAGCCAGGCATCGACCACGGCGAGGCACTCGGGGACGAGGTCTGGTGATAGGGGCTGGTAGATGTAGTCGGGGTAGAGCTTCTCGAACTTGTTGATGTGGTTGCGCTTGCTCTGTAGGCTCTTGCCACTGAGCGACACCATACGCTCGCGCAGGTAGATATAGTCTTGGCTCCCCTCGTCGCTGAGGAAGACGAAGGCCTCGGGGCAGTAGGCCTCAAGGTGCTCTCTACATCGAGGAGCTACGCCCATGAGGACGAGCGGATAGCCTCCCTCGTCGGCTATCTGCCTGAGCCGATCGATAGTGCGTATGAAGCCCTCGCCACTATCGCAGAGAGGCATCAGATAGGCTGGGTGAGGGCGGTGTGCAGGCTTGAAGCCTATCACGAGGCTCTGCTCTATGATAGCCCAGCGTGTGCCGTAGCGTTCGCTCCAGCCGTAGAGGTTGGAGAAGGCGAGGTCGCAGATGCGAGAGGAGCCACGTAGGGTATAGCTCGTGATCGTCTGCCTATCTTGTAGGGTGATGGGTCTGAAGGTCGGATGTTCCATTTGCTTATACAACTCGCCTTGGGGGGATTTTGTTGAGACCGATAGCTAGCTCTCGACTAGGATAGCTCTCGGCGGATAGACAGAATAGGCTACCCTCGTCGAGGGTAGCCTACCTGTAATCTTTACAAAGACCTCTAGCCTCGTGGGCTAGTGGTCTTGATGCTTGGCACTAACTGCCCAGTGAGCACTCTACTAGAGCTCAGCAACCTTAGCAGCAGCTGAGTCTACTACTTCCGTAGCAACGGTAGCAGCAGAGTCTACAACCTGCGTAGCTACAGTAGCAGCAGAGTCTACTACAGCGTTCTTGGCAGAGTCAACAGCTTCGGTAGCAGACTTGGTAGCCTGACCGCAAGATACGAATGACAGTGCAGCAGCGAATGCAAACAGCGTTACAAACTTCTTCATTTCCTTGTTAATTAAGTGAATTCAACTTCTAAAACGGTGCAAAGATATAGCAAGTTCTGATACTAGCCAAATATTTGGAAAAAAAGTTTTTTATCCCCCATGCACAGCACCTTAGCTAGGGGAGGCAATCTCCCGATCGGAGCTTCTCTCCATGCGGTCTAGGAGGTGATCGTAGAGAGCTGCTGGGCGATAGCTGGGTCGGCCGCCTTGAGGGCCTCTAGAGCAGTGCGAGCAGCCTCTTGGTGGGCGTCTTTCTTATTGATACCCTTGCCGGTACTCACCTTGTGCTCATCGATATACACGGCGCAGACGAAGGTGCCCCCCGAGCGTTTGGGCTCCGACAGCATGCGAAACTCCGCCTCTAGGTGGTGCTGCTGAGTCCACTCGAGCAGGAGGCTCTTGTAGTTGGTCGTCTTCTCTAGGAGGCTAGCCTCCAGCTCCTGAAAGAGAGGCAACACACGCCCAAGGACAAAACGCTCTGCCACCTCGTAGCCCTGATCGAGGAAGATAGCCCCGATAAGGGCCTCTAGGGCATCGCCGTGGGCATCGCGGCTGAGGCGTGTACCACCATGTTTGAGGAGCTGATCGAGCCCCATGTGCTCGGCCACAGCGTTGTTGACTGCGCGCTTCACCAGAGCCGATCGGCGCTTGCTCATCTCGCCCTCGTCCCAGTGTGGATAGGTGCGGTAGAGGTACTTGCTGACAGCAGTAGCTAGGACGCTATCGCCGAGAAACTCGAGGCGCTCGTTGTTGAGTCGAAAGCCGTCGTCGGCCGTGCCGCTGGCAGAGTTGTGCGTGAGTGCTAGGTCGTAGTAGCGCATGTCTCGAGGGTAGAACCCCAAGAGGTCGTACATACGGAGCAAAGGCTCCTCGGGGCCTATCCCGAGAAGCCTTTGGACTCTATACATCAGATGACGCATCATACGAGTATTGGTGATCGTATTGATAGCAGCGTGCTCTATGCCTCGTACTTCTTGAAGATAACGCTAGCGTTGTGCCCACCAAAGCCGAAGGTGTTGGATAGGGCGGCACGCACGGTGCGCTTCTGAGCTTCGTTGAAGGTAAAGTTGAGCTTGTAGTCAATCTCGGGATCTTCGTCGCCAGCAGTGTGGTTGATAGTAGGGGGTACGATGTCCTCCTCTACCGACTTGACTGCCACCATAGCCTCGAGAGCTCCAGCAGCACCTAGTAGGTGCCCCGTCATACTCTTGGTAGAGCTGATATTGAGCCTGTAGGCATGCTCGCCAAAGACGTCCTTGATTGCCTTGGTCTCGGAGATGTCGCCTACGGGTGTAGACGTCCCATGCACGTTGATATAGTCTATATCCTCGGGCTGTAGACCTGCATCCTCGAGCGCATTGCTCATCACGAGCTTAGCACCAAGACCCTCGGGGTGAGTAGCCGTTAGGTGATAAGCATCGGCAGAGAGGCCTGTACCCACGAGCTCGGCATAGATATGCGCGCCACGAGCGATGGCATGCTCGAGCTCCTCGACCACCATGCACGCAGCTCCCTCGCCCATCACGAAGCCATCGCGGCTAGCAGAGAAGGGGCGCGAGGCACGCTCGGGCTCGTCATTGCGCGTAGAGAGGGCGTTCATCATATTGAAGCCACCCACACCAGCAGCGCAGATAGACGCCTCGGCACCACCAGCTACTATCACCTTGGCCTTGCCTAGGCGAATGAGCATAGCAGCATCGATGAGCGCATTGGTCGATGAGGCGCAGGCACTAGCCGTCGAGTAGTTGGGACCATGGAAGCCATACTTCATCGACACGTGGCCAGCGGCGATGTCGCTGATCATCTTGGGGATGAAGAAGGGGTTGAAGCGTGGCCCACGCTCCTTGTCGTAGCCCATTACCTCCTCCTCGAAGGTCGATAGCCCTCCGATACCCGAGGCGATGACTACGCCTACCTTGGTCTTGTCTACAGTCTCTAGGTCGAGCTTGGAGTCTGCGATACACTCATCGGCAGCTACCATGGCAAACTGAGCAAAGCGGTCGAGCTTGCGAGCCTCTTTGCGATCCATGTAGTCGCCCACGTTGAAGCCCTTCACCTCGCAGGCGAAGTGCGTCTTGTGGTGCGAGGCATCGAAGTGGGTGATAGGGCCAGCGCCACTCTTGCCTGCCTTGAGTGCTTCCCAGGTCTCGGGTGCTGTGTTGCCTAGAGGCGAGATAGCACCGAGGCCTGTGATGACAACTCTCTTGAGTTCCATAGCTTGAGCTTGAAGCCTGCCGGACTACTTGAGCTTGCTCTCGATGTAGTCGATAGCGTCGCCTACAGTCTTGATCTGCTGAGCGTCCTGGTCGGGGATCTGCGTGTCGAACGCCTTCTCGAAGTCCATGATCAGCTCTACAGTGTCGAGAGAGTCTGCACCGAGGTCGCTAGAGAAGTTAGCCTCGCGAGTTACTTCGCTAGCTTCGCAGTTGAGCTTCTCCACGATGATTTCTCTTACCTTTTCTTCAATCTGTGACATAGTCTTTGTTCTTGTTTAGTTAATAATCTTACTATTTACCTGTATCTTTACCGTCGGAAACCGTGCAGGGCAACCTCTCGCTAGAGGGGCGGTATGCACAGAGCCCGATTATTTGTGCACAAAGATACGAAATTATTATGAATACTATTGCTATCCTCGCCTCAGGTAGTGGGTCCAATGCGGAGGCTATCGCCCGTTCGCTGGCATCACATCGCTCTATCAGAGTGTCTTGCATTATATCCAATCGCCCAGATGCCGGTGTGCTATCTCGTGCCGAGAGGCTCGGAATAGACCATTATTACTTCTCCAACGCCTCGATGAGGGAGGGTAGCGAGCCTCTAGCTCTACTGCGGGAGCGGGGTGTGGACCTTGTCGTCTTGGCAGGCTACATGTGCTTGATTACGCCCGTGTGGCTGGAGGCTTTCCCGCAGCGTATCCTCAATGTGCACCCAGCTCTGCTACCCAGCTATGGAGGTAAGGGCATGTATGGGCACCATGTCCACGAGGCTGTGATAGCGGCAGGCGAACGACAGTCGGGTATCACGATACACCTCGTCGATGAGCACTACGACCATGGGCGTCATCTGCTTCAGGCCACATGCCCTGTACACCCCGATGATACGCCCGATAGCCTAGCCGAGCGTATCCATGCCCTTGAGCACCGCTTCTATACGCCTACTATCGAGCACTATATCCTGCACGAGCTCCCACGGCTATAGTGTGCACCGCGCAGGTGAGTGGCACACAGCGATAGAGGTGGTTGGTAGACCCCACACTTGGCATATGGAGAGGCTCTAGTCTTCACTTCGCCTCGGCCGATATTGAATGCTGACCTCGCACGCTCTACCAGCACGCTCTAGAGTGATGCCTATCGATGCGATGTGCACCCTCCAATAGCAGACAGCCATAGCCGACGCCCTTATGAGGCTCAGCTATGGCTGTCTGTACTACTATATAGAGGCCGTTGTCTCCTCCCTTACCTCAGAATGAGTAGCTAATCCCTAGGCGCAGAGCACTACTATAGACAGCACTAGAGGTAAAGCCCCAGCGAGGACTCTTCGTAACCTGCTTGGGCATATCCAGGGTTAAGGTGCTAGGATAGAGGTGCACATTGTCGATCTCGGAGTGCGAGATGTAGCCTAGAAAACCCCAGCTGAGCGTGAAGCCCCAGCGATCGTTGAGGGTATAGGTTAGGGTAGGTCGGATGCCTACATGCCAACGCTCCTTGAT
>JBHACB010000116.1:0-24845 GCA_041854325.1 Porphyromonas sp. | reverse complement strand
TAGTCTTTGTTTAGTAGTTGTACTTGCTTGATCTTCGATGTTGCCACGCCTAGGATAGTGGTTGTATCGCAATCATATTGCAAATGTAGATAAGTTTATGATGTAAACCAAATATTTTGAGGGAAATTTTTTCGGTAGATTGTGATGTATTGTACTAATTATCTTTGTATGAGCATACTGCGTGTATGTATTCGTGGGCTCTGGTGGCTACTTGAGGAAAAGTAGTATCTTTGCTAGGCTAGAGCGCAGGGAGGTAAGAGCCTCTCGGCGCATTGTCGTACACCTTGGTGGCGAGAGGCTAGCATACGATTATTTGATATTAGGACTGAATGAAATATAAGACGACAACGGCCAATAGGGGTTGCTGTGTGATGACCAAGCGTGGGTGCAATGGCTGCTGTGGCAAGAAGCAGAGTGCCTACGACTGGCTTAGTGATATTCCTGAAGCTCTGCGTACTACACAGATGGTAGAGGTGCAGTTCAAGAATACACGCAAGGGCTACTACCTCAATAGTGATGGTCTCGACCTCACCAAGGGCGACCTAGTAGCTGTAGAGGCATCGCCAGGGCACGATATAGGAGAGATCACCCTCACGGGCAAGCTGGTGGAGCTGGCTATCAAGAAGCATCGCTGGCGTCCCGACAAGGGCGAGCCTCCCAAGGTGTATCGCCATGCTCGCCCTGGCGACCTAGAACGCTGGGAAGAAGCCAAGCGCCGCGAGGAGCCCACGATGATACAAGCTAGACAGATAGCAGCCGATCTAGGACTAGAGATGAAGATAGGCGACGTCGAGTATCAAGGCGATGGCAACAAGGCTATATTCTACTACATCGCCGATGGGCGCGTGGATTTCCGTCAGCTTATTAGGGTGCTGGCAGATACCTTCCATGTGCGTATCGAGATGAAGCAGATCGGAGCTCGTCAGGAGGCTGGACGTATAGGAGGGATAGGCCCCTGTGGACGGGAGCTGTGCTGCTCGAGCTGGATGACGAGCTTCGTGTCTGTCAATACGAGTGCTGCGCGTATCCAAGACCTCTCACTCAATCCTCAGAAGCTCACAGGGCTATGTAGCAAGCTCAAGTGCTGTATGAACTACGAGGTCAATGCCTATGCCGAGGCACAGAAGTCGCTCCCCAGTCGTGAGATAGTGCTCGAGACCAAGAAGGCGAGCTACTACCACTTCAAGACGGACAACTTCCAGCGACTCATCACCTACAGTACCTCGCCACGCTTCCCCGAGGGTCTCGTAACGATACCTGCCAAACGCGTCTTCGAGGTCGTAGCGATGAACAACCAAGGTGAGAGACCCGACACCCTCGCCTACAATGACGACAAGGCTCGCCCCGTAGCCAAGCCCCTTGATATTCTCTCGGACAATAGTCTCACACGGTTTGACCAAAAGCTAGGTAAGGGAGGAGGCAACAAGCGATCGGGCAAGCCTCAAGACAAGAGACGACGTGCCGAGACCAATCGTGCCTCAGAGCCCACTGGGGCAGATCAGACGCCTCTGGGAGGAGCACTCCGTACACCACGAAGCCCTCGCCCTCGCCCACAGGGTGCTCCACGTCGAGTGCCACGAGAGGGAGGCCAAGGACGAGGCAACAACAGCTAATGCCCGCCCACGATGAGGCAGACAGACCCCTCTAGGCAGGTACGCAGTACGCGAGTCGGTAGGGCTATACTCCTGCTCGCTGTGGGGCTTGCCGTGTGGCTATGCCCCTCGTGTCAGGGCGAGTCTACACCACGTCTGTATGGTGCCGTAGTGGACTCCAATGGCTGGCACCGTGGCGCCCCAGCCTCGATAGATCTCCTCGTAGAGCGCGGACAGCAGAGGCATACTGTCACCCTAGTACTACGACACGACCATCGGGTAGCCACTACACAGCTACCCCTAGAGGTCGTGGTGCTGAGCCGAGGCCTACCTATCTATAGCGACACACTCGAGCTACGCCTTGCCGATCGTCCTGGTCATTGGCTCCGTCCTCGTGTGGCTGTGCAGGAGGTCGATAGTGTGCTCTCACGCCCTATCTCTATACCCTATGCAGGCCTGTATCAGGTACAGATAGCCCCTCTAGTAGATAACCCTGTGGAGGGGATACTTTCGCTAGCTATCGGCTTGTCGCAGGGGCATTAGCGTTGAGGGTGTGTTGTATTCACAATATAGCTGGTATATCAAATGACTTCACTAGAAGTTTATCCCATACATTTTGAAGACAAAATAGGCTTCACAGAGGTGCGTGCAGAGCTCTGTGCCTACTGCTCTAGTTCGCTGGGGCAGGGACTTGTGGAGGCCATGCAGGCTGGTGTGGACTATGAGGACATCAAGCGTAGCCTTGGCGAGGTATCCGAGATGCTCACCCTGCTCGATACTGGTCAGGTGCTCCCCTCGCTAGCTCTAGCTGACTGCCGTGAGGCTCTCCAGCGTATTCGACCCGAGCGCACCTATATGGAGGAGGCTGAGCTGATGGATCTGCGCCAGATGCTCGAGGCTCTGCATGAGCTACACCATTTCTTCGTCGAGGAGACGAGCACAGGGTCGGCAGATACCGAGACGCTCGAGTATCGCTATCCTCTCTTGAGCGCACGCCTAGTCGATGCCCCTGTGTTTCCCAAGATAGAGCAGGGCATTAAGCAGCTCTTCGACCTCGAGGGGAGGATCAAAGACACCGCTAGCCGCGAGCTACTGCGCATACGTCGCGAGCTGCGCGATACTGAGCGTAGCCTATCGGGGACGATGCACCGCATCATGCGCATGGTGCGTGCCGAGGGCTGGGTGGATAGCGATGTACAGCCTGCCATGCGCGATGGTAGGCTCGTGATCCCTGTGGCACCACAGCACAAGCGCAAGATCAAGGGCATCGTACACGACGAGAGCGCCACGGGCAAGACGGTCTATGTGGAGCCCGTAGAGCTCGTAGAGGCCAACAATCGTATTCGAGAGCTCGAGGGTGAGGAGCGTCGTGAGATAGTGCGCATACTCATAGACATCGCCAACAAACTGCGCCCCAATATCTCGCACCTACTACGAGCCTATGGTCTAGTGGCCTACATCGACTTCGTCCTAGCCAAGGCTCGCTGGGGGCGCGAGCGGGGTGCTATATGCCCCGCTCTATATCCCGAACCTGTGCTAGAGTGGTACGGCGCGCGCCACCCCCTGCTGATGCGTAGCCTGCGTGCCACAGGGCGCGAGGTCGTGCCCCTAGACATTAGGCTGAGCTCAGACGAGGGGCGTATACTCATCATCTCGGGCCCCAATGCTGGAGGCAAGTCCGTTTGCCTCAAGACAGTCGGGCTCCTTCAGTACATGCTACAGAGTGGCATACCTGCACTCCTAGGTGAGCACTCGCGTGTAGGGATATTCGAGCGTTTCTTCATCGATATCGGCGATGAGCAGAGCCTCGAGGACGACCTCAGCACCTATAGCTCGCATCTGACCAACATGAAGCACTTCGAGCGATACAGCGATGGGCGCACACTCATCCTGATCGATGAGTTTGGGGGAGGTACAGAGCCTACGATCGGAGGAGCCATAGCTCAGGCCTTGCTAGAGCGTTTCAACGCTCAGGGAGCCTATGGTGTCATCACGACCCACTACCAAAACCTCAAGAGCTATGCCGAGGATACTCCAGGCCTCGTCAATGGTGCTATGCTGTATGATAGGCACTTAATGCGCCCCCTCTTCCGCCTCTCGATAGGGCGACCAGGTAGCTCCTTCGCCGTAGAGATAGCACGCAAGATAGGCCTACCCGAGAGCGTGATAGCTCGAGCTACCGAGACCGTAGGGGCGAGCTATATCGATATGGACAAATATCTCCAAGACATAGTGCGCGACAAGCGCTATTGGGAGACCAAACGTCAGAGTATTCGCAAGGAAGAGAAAAAGCTACAAGATGCCTCCGAACGCTATACCCGAGAGGCCGATGAGACCGAGCGTGCACGCCGGCAGATACTGACCGAGGCCAAGCGAGAAGCCGACCGCATCATCCAAGAAGCCAACAGCCGCATCGAGCGTACGATCAAGGAAATACGAGAAGCCGAGGCCAGCCGTGAACGTACGCTACAGATACGAGGCGAGCTTCGAGCCTTCCAAGAGGAGCTACAAGCTACCGATGAGCTCGATACCAAGGCACGCGACAAAGCCAAGCGAGAGGTAGAGAAGCTCCTACGGCGTAGGGAGCGCAAGCAGCATGGAGGCGATCGCCGAGAGGCTGAGGAGGCTTCGCTTAGAGCTCTGCGCCGTACCGCTCTACCCACGACCAGCGAAGAGCCTTCACAGCCGACCTGGGCTATAGGCGATGCCGTACGCCTAGATGGGCAGAAAGCCATCGCTACCATCATCGCCCTAGGTGACAAGGAGGCGACTATCGCTATCGGTATGATCAAGATGAATGTATCGCCCGACAAGCTACGCCCTGTGAGCGAAGCCCAAATCAAGCAGAGCAAGAGCTTGGCACGCCCTAGCACGTCCTCTGGGGCTAAGTCGGTGATCGATCAGATCCATGAGAAGCGTCTGAGCTTCCGTACCGATCTCGACGTCCGTGGCATGCGTGCTACAGAGGCTGTCGATGCTGTGGCCTACTTCGTCGATGATGCCCTACAGCTAGGGGTATCGAGGGTGCGCGTGCTACATGGTACGGGCACTGGAGCTCTGCGAGAGGCTATTAGGCAGTACCTCGGTGGAGTACGAGCCGTGCGCCACTATGCCGATGAGCATGTACAGCTCGGTGGGGCTGGGATCACTGTGATCGACCTTGAGTAGAGCCCCCCTAGAGACTTAGTACTCGGGCCCCCTAACGAGGAGGCCCATCGGAGGCAGGCCTAGTGCTCATGCCCCTGGTCGAGCTTAGCTAGTGGCTTGGGCAAAAGTTAGTACCTTTGTAGTGCGAAACGGATTGAATACTGATTATAAAGCAAATAGCAATGAACGATGTGTGGCTGTGGCTACAGGAGATGCTCGTAGAGCCCTCTAGCACGCAAACTATCATTATCATAAGCCTAGTGTCGGGTATTGGGCTACTCTTGGGCCGACTACAGGTGGCCAAGATTAGCCTTGGGGTAACATTCGTCTTCTTTGTGGGGATCTTGGCGGCACATCTAGGCGTACGTACCGATGCTCAGTTGACGGCATTCCTACAGAGCTTCGGGCTGGTGCTCTTCGTCTACGCCCTCGGGGTAGAGGTAGGGCCTTCGTTTTTCCCCTCGCTTCGTAGTCGAGGCATTGTCTACAATCTACAGGGGCTGATGATGATAGGCCTCACCTACGTCCTCCTACTCGCTATCTACTACACCACCGACATCTCTATGCCCAATCTATTGGGTATCATGAGCGGTGCCGTAACCAATACACCTGTGCTGGCAGCCGTACAGAGCACGCTACAGACTACTATGCCCGATGCGCCAGAGCTAAGTGCACAAGCCGCTATGGCTACGGCAGTAACCTATCCGCTGGGTATCGTAGGGGTTATCTTGGGGCTGGCGGTGCTATATAGGATGCGTCCTAGCAAAGGCTCTGGGGAGAGGGAGGAGTTTCGGGCGGCCTACGTGGCGGAGTTTGAGGTGCTGAGTGAGCGCCTCAGTGGGCATACGGTACGCGAGATCGTAGCTATGACGAGCAAGCACTTCATCATATCACGCATTTGGCGTAGCCATGAGCTTATGCTCCCTACATCGAGCTCAGTGCTACACAAGCACGATCATCTGCTCGTGCTCTGCCATGAGGAGGATCTGCCCGAGCTGGAGGAGTTCTTTGGCAAGCGCGATGACAGCCAAGACTGGAACCGTCCCGACATCAACTGGGATCAACTCGACGCTAGGCTCAGCAGTCAGCGCATCATCATCACCAACCCCAAGCTCAATGGTGTGAAGCTCGGTGCCCTAAAGCTCCGCAACCGATACAGTATCAACATCACCCGTATCGACCGCGTAGGCGTAGAGCTACTCGCCTCCCCCGATCTATACCTACAGACTGGCGACCGCCTCACGATAGTAGGTGAGGCAGGGGCTATATCGCAGGTGGAGAAGTTGCTGGGCAATTCGATAGCCATGCTTGAGAAGCCTCGCCTGATCAGCTTCTTCATCGGGCTGTGCCTCGGGTGCCTGCTAGGGGCTGTCCCTCTCTTCATCCCTGGTATGAGTATCCCTATTAGGCTAGGGCTCGCTGGTGGCCCTATCATCGTGGGCATCTTGATGGGAGCTTACGGGCCTCGTCTACGCATCTCTACCTACATGACCAATAGTGCGACACAGCTTATCAAGCAGCTAGGCATCGTCGTCTTCCTCGCAGGGCTAGGGCTAACCAATGGTGCAGGATTTGTCGATACCCTGCTACAGGGCGATGGACTGCTATGGGTCGGGGTAGGCTTCGTCGTAACGGTCGTCCCTACGCTGCTTATGGGCTTTATCTGCATGCAGTTCCTAGGCAAAGGCTTTGCCGAGACGGCAGGGATGCTCTGCGGCACCATGGCCAACCCCTTTGCCCTCGACTATGCGACCGAGATCACCGACTCACGCACTAGTAGCGTGGCCTATGCTACAGTCTATCCCGTAGCCATGTTCGTGCGTATCATTACGGCACAGATCTTACTCCTCTTCTTCATATAGATCCACCTTGGTAGCCGTGTGCCTCTAGAGCTAGAGGCACACGGCTCTGTATTTGTTCACTATACCGATGTCTCATCCTATTCTTCAGCAGGTGGCTGTAAGCCTTGCTACGCCTGTCGCCAAGGCTCTTGGCTCGCACCATCGGCTCTCTCTCGCGGGGCTTCAGGGATCCTCGCTAGCCCTTGTGGTCAGTGAGCTCCGACGCCATACCCCCATCATCTGCCTCATGGACGACCCCGATGAGGCGGGCTACCTGTATGCCGACCTCGAGCAGCTGCTGGGTAGCGATGCCGTACTCCTCTTCCCCTCGGCCTATAGGCGTGCTATTAAGTATGGGCACCGAGATGAGGCCAATGCCCTACTGCGCTCTATGGTGCTGACAGCCGTAGCTACGGCAAGTAGTGGAGCAGGCGAGTTGCCGATCATCGTTAGCTACCCCGAGGCGATCGCTGAGGCTGTGGTAGCAGGCGAGCGTGTAGCTCAGGAGCACATGGTGATAGAGGCTGGTGCTACGATAGAGCGTGATACGCTCATCGATCGTCTCCATCAGTGGGGCTATGAGCGTGTGGACTACGTCTACGAGCCAGGGCAGTATGCTGTGCGTGGGAGTATCTTCGACATCTACTCGTACGCCAGTGAGCTACCCTATCGCCTCGACTTCTGGGATGATGAGCTCGAGAGCATGCGTACCTTCGAGGTAGAGAGTCAGCTCTCTGTCGGCCAGCTTGGGCGCATCACCCTAGTGCCCGACCTCGGCTCAGAGGCTCAGCATGGCTCATCGCTCCTAGAGCTACTGCCACCGACGACTACCCTCCTGTGCTCCCAGTGCCACTACGTGCAGGAGCGCCTAGAGCTAGTGTGGGCCGACGAGCCTCGAGTCAATGACGGCGAAGGCTTCGATAGCCTCGAGGAGCTTCGCCATCTACTAGTAGCTCCCGAGCATACGGCCTCTATCGTGGCGCGTATGCCTACTATCTACCTCCGTGAGGGCGATCAGGTACAGCCATGTCTAGTGCCAGAGCCCGATATGCAGGCCCAGCCTATCATCGCCAAAGACTACGACCGCCTCTGCTCCCTCATCGAGGGCTGGCAGGTCGAGGGCTATGGTGTCTACATCGCCTCTGCACAGCGTGGGCAGTACGACCGCATTGGCGAGATCCTTCACGAGCGCAGACCTCACCTTCGTCTGCCCGAGCTCCTGCCGATCACCCTGCACGAGGGCTTCATACTGCCCTGCCAACGCATCGCTATCCTCACCGAGCATCAGCTCTTCGGGCGGTATCACAAGTACAATCTGCGTAGCGACAAGGCCCGATCGGGCAAGATCACCCTATCGCTCAAGGAGCTGGGCACGTTCAATCCTGGCGACCTCGTCGTGCACTCCGAGCATGGCATAGGGCGCTTTGGTGGGCTCATCACCATGACGATGGGCGATCGCCGCCAGGAGGTAGTCAAGATAGAGTACAACCGTGGCGATAGCATCTACGTCAATCTTCATAGCCTGCACAAGCTCTCGCACTATAGGCAGAAGGAGGCTGCCGAGTCCGTGGCACTAAGTACTCTAGGCACTGGAGCCTGGCAGAGGCTCAAGGAGCGTACCAAGAAGCAGGTCAAGGATATCGCTCGCGACCTCATACGCCTCTATGCCAAGCGACGCGATAGCCAAGGCTTCGCCTACAGCCCCGACACCTATCTACAGCACGAGCTTGAGGCTAGCTTTGCCTACGAGCCTACACCCGATCAGATACGTGCCACCGAGGACATCAAGGCCGATATGGAGCGTGCCTATCCCATGGATCGCCTGCTGTGTGGCGATGTGGGCTTTGGCAAGACAGAGGTGGCTATTAGGGCAGCCTTCAAGGCTGTGGCCGACAGCAAGCAGGTAGCCGTCCTAGTGCCTACTACCGTGCTGGCCTATCAGCACTACCGCACCCTCAAGGCTAGGCTAGAGGGCTTTCCCGTACGTGTCGAGTATCTATCGAGGGCACGTAGTGCCAAGGAGACCAAGGAGGTGCTTGCCGACCTCAAGGCTGGGCGGGTGGACATCGTCATCGGGACGCATCGCCTCACGAGCCGAGATGTGGCTTTTCGCGACCTGGGGCTACTGATCGTAGACGAAGAGCAGAAGTTTGGTGTAGCCGTCAAGGAACGCCTACGCAAGCTACAGGTCAATGTCGATACCCTCACGATGAGTGCGACCCCCATACCACGCACGCTACAGTTCTCCCTCATGGGGGCACGCGACCTCTCCAATATCAATACCCCACCAGCCAATCGGGTGCCTGTGGAGACGATCCTCACACGCTTCTCAGCCGACAATATCGCTGAGGCGATCAACTTCGAGCTTAGCCGCAATGGGCAGGTCTTCCTCATTCACAACCGCATACAAAACATCGAGGAGGTAGCCTCCGTCGTACGCCGCGAGGTCCCCGATGCTCGTATCGTGATCGGGCACGGACAGATGGCACCTAGCGAGCTGGAGCAGATACTCATAGACTTTGGCAACCACGACTACGACGTCCTCGTAGCCACGACTATCATCGAGAATGGCATCGATGTGCCCAACGCCAATACGATCATCATCAACGATGCCCACCGCTACGGACTGAGCGAGCTACACCAGCTCCGTGGGCGTGTAGGGCGTAGTGATCGCAAGGCCTTTTGCTATTTGCTCACGCCACCGCTGGCTACGCTGACGGACGAGTCGCGCCGGCGTGTGCGCGCTATAGAGAACTTTAGCGACCTAGGTAGCGGTGTACGCATTGCCCTGCAAGATCTCGATATACGTGGTGCGGGCAATGCCCTAGGAGCTGAGCAGAGCGGCTTCATATCGGACATGGGCTACGAGACGTATCAGAAGGTCTTCAACGAGGCCGTTAGTGAGCTCAAAGCCGCGGAGTTTGCCGACCTCTATCGCGATGAGCACTCGCCTCTGACGGCAGCACACTACATCGTGGAGACGCTAGTGGAGAGCGACCTCGAGCTCTCTCTCCCCGACGACTATGTGCCTAGCGATGCTGAGCGTATCACTCTATACCGTGAGCTCGATGAGCTATCGACCGATGCTGAGCTAGAGGCCTATCGAGCGCGCCTAGTAGACCGCTTTGGCGAGCCTCCAGCCGTGGTAGATGAGCTGATCGCTGTGCCTCGCCTCAGGCGCATAGGTCAGAGCCTAGGTATCGAGAAGCTAGTGCTACGTGCAGGCGTCATGAGCCTACACCTCCCAGCGGATACCAAGAGTCCGTATTATGCGAGCGAGGTCTTCGGGCGAGTGCTAGAGTTTGTGGCGCGCCATACGCGTCGGTGTGAGTTTCGTCAGCGTGGCGATAGGCATATCATCCGTGTTAATGCTGTTGCCTCGGTCGATGAGGCTACTCGTCTGTGTGCAGGTATCCTAGGTGAAGCCTAGGGCAGTGCCCTGCTCTAGTATAGAGACCGCCCGTGGGGAGATCCCCACGGGCGGTCTTATCATTGGGTATGGGTCGGAGGCTAGGCTCTAGCGACGGCCGCGGAAAGTACCATTGGAGGTGCTTTGGCTAGACTTGCCCCGATCATCTCGGCGCTCGTCTTGGCGACGCTGTTCCTCACGACGTCGCTGCTCCTCTTGTTCGCGGCGTCGCTGCTCCTGGTAGCGACGCTGCTCTTCCTGCTCGCGGCGACGCTCGCGCTCACGGTCGCGCTCGTATTCGCGCTGGCGCTGGCGTTCGCGCTCATACTGGCGCTGGCGTTCGCGCTCTCTTTCGCGTTCGTACTGACGCTGACGCTCGTACTCGCGCTGACGCTGACGTTCGCGTTCGTAGGCGCGCTGGCGCTCATATTCACGGCGACGAGCCTGCTCGCGCTCGTATTCACGCTGTCGCTCGTATGCTTGTCGGCGTTCATATTCTGCTTGTCGTGCGCGGTCGCGCTCGTATGCTCGACGGCGAGCATAGTCGTAGTCGTCGTTGTACACACCGCCATAGCCACCTCGATATACACCGCCATAGCCTGCATCGTAGTCATCGCCATGTAGCGATACCCCACAGCTCGCTAGGGATAGAGTCAGCAGGCCTACGAGAGCCATTTGTCCAGCACTTCTGATTGATCGTCTCATTGCTCTAAATAGTTTTAATAATAAACCAAACGATACCAAAGCCCACTCTTGGGCTAGGCTTGCTAGTCGCAGGGAGAGGAGTGAAGGGGCCTCTCTTACTCCTTTAGATATAGGGTAGAGGTACAAGGTTTATTGCGTTCGTTGCATTTTTTGAGGTTTGTCGCCATGGGGCATACGTAGAGAGGGCACCCACAGCCAGTGCTGTGGGTGCCCTCTCTAGTGAAGCAAAGCCTAGCGGCTGAGGCGTTTGCGCTCGGTCTCGTCGAGGACGATCTTGCGCATACGCTGGCTCTGAGGCGTGATCTCTACGTATTCATCGGGCTTGATGTACTCGAGGGCATCCTCGAGGCTGAAGACTACGGGTGGAGCTAGAGCTACCTTGTCGTCGCTACCCGAGGCACGCATATTGGTGAGTTTCTTGCTCTTGCAGACATTGACGCCGAGGTCTCCCTCCTTGCTGTGCTCACCGATCACTTGGCCGGCATATACCTCCTCTTGGGGCGAGATGAAGAAGCGTCCGCGGCTCTGTAGGTTGTTGAGGGCATAGGCGTAGGCTGTGCCTGTCTCTAGGGCTATGATAGAGCCGTTGGTTCGTCGGTCGAGGTCGCCCTTCCATGGCTGGTACTCGAGGAAGCGGTGTGCCATGACGGCTTCGCCTGCTGAGGCAGTGAGCACCGAGTTGTTGAGCCCTATGATACCACGAGAGGGGATGGTAAACTCTAGAAAAGTGCGGTCGCCCTTGGTCTCCATCATGGTCATCTCGCCCTTGCGCCGTGTAACGAGGTCGATGATCTTGCTAGCACTCTCCTCAGGCAGATTGACCGTAAGGAGCTCGATGGGCTCGTGGCGCACGCCATCGATCTCGCGAATAATCACCTGGGGCTGACCTACCTGTAGCTCGTAGCCCTCGCGGCGCATCGTCTCGATGAGTACCGATAGGTGTAGCACGCCACGGCCATAGACCACCCAGCTATCGGCCGTATCGGCAGGCTCTACACGCAGGGCTAGATTTTTGTCGAGCTCGCGCATGAGGCGGTCGTGGATGTGTCTGCTGGTGACGAACTTGCCTTCCTTGCCGTAGAAAGGAGAATTGTTGATCGTGAAGAGCATACTCATCGTAGGCTCGTCGATAGCTATCGTAGCTAGAGCCTCTGGGGCTGAGGCATCGGCTACGGTCTCCCCGATCTCGAAGCCCTCAATGCCTACTAAGGCACAGATGTCGCCCGACGATACTGCCTCTACCTTGGTGCGCCCTAGCCCCTCAAAGATGTTCACCTCCTTGATGCGCATCTTGGTCGTGGAGCCATCGCGCTTGCAGAGTACCACGTCCTGCCCCTCGCGTAGTGTGCCACGATGTACACGCCCCACAGCGATACGCCCTACGTAGCTAGAGTAGTCGAGCGAGGTGATGAGCATCTGGGCAGGCCCCTCTATCTGGGTGGGGGCAGGTATCTGCTCTATGATGGTATCGAGTAGGGGAGTGATGTCGGTCGTAGGGCTCTCGTAGTCGGTGCTCATCCAGCCTTGTTTGGCAGAGCCGTATATCGTTACGAAGTCGAGCTGGTCTTCCGTGGCACCGAGAGCAAACATCAGGTCGAAGACCGAGTCCTCGACCTCCGCAGGCCTACAGTTGGGCTTATCCACCTTGTTGATCACGACGATGGGCTTGAGCCCCATTTCTAGAGCCTTCTGTAGGACGAAGCGTGTCTGTGGCATAGGCCCCTCGAAGGCATCTACTAGGAGCAGGCAGCCATCAGCGAGGTTGAGCACGCGCTCTACCTCGCCTCCGAAGTCGGCATGCCCAGGGGTGTCGATGATGTTTATCTTGACGTCCTTGTAGCGGATACTAACGTTTTTGGAGAGGATAGTGATACCACGCTCGCGCTCTAGGTCGTTGTTGTCGAGGTAGGTATCCACGTCGGCAGCTTTGTCATCACGAAAGAGCTTGCCTGCTAGTAGCATCTTATCGACCAGCGTAGTCTTGCCATGGTCTACGTGGGCGATGATGGCGATATTTCTAATGTTTTGCATCCCAATATATCATCTATTGGGGGGCAAAGGTACTACAATTCCGAGGAAGCACCTTCATAGCTCCCGTACTTTCTGCCTCATAGCTCTGCCTCGTGGCACCTGCTAGCCGTACCCCTAGGGCGTCTAGGCGGTAGGTCTAGGGCTAACAAATTTTTGCCCTAGGGTGTCCGAGTCGTTCACCCTAGGGGAGCCTTGGTGTCGCTCTAGGGCGTCCGCATCGTGCGGCCTAGACGGAGGCAGGTCAGGGGGGGGAGCAGAGTGGCTCTCGAGGGATAGGTGGAGGCACAAATAGCGTCATTAATATACTAAAATCGAGGAGCTGGACGTTACATTATACGATTGATTATTAGTCGTATCTCTGGTTTGCGATAGAGTGGGTGCAGATTTTCTCGCGGTTTTGTGTTGTGTTTTCGAGAATAATTCCTACATTTGCGCTGTGATACCTACGTGGTACACCAGGTAGGGTGCTCGATGAGCTTATTCCTACCCACCCTAGAGGTCCGCTATGGACTGGCTGGCACTTGCATACTAGGACGAGGGTGTCCTAGAGACTACTACGAATGGCTAAGGTAAGTATAACATAAGTACGACACCACTATGATAAAACTAGAAGGTATACACAAGACCTACCCTGGGGCACAACCTCTGCACGTGCTCAAGGGGATCGACCTCGAGATCGGAGCGGGGGAGATGGTCGCCATCATGGGCGCATCGGGCTCGGGCAAGAGTACCCTGCTCAACATCCTCGGCATCCTCGACCTCTACGACGAGGGCAACTACTACCTCGATGGTGCTCTAGTACGCGACCTCACAGAGGACGAGGCTGCTACAATGCGCAATCGCAAGATAGGCTTCGTCTTCCAGTCCTTCAACCTCATCCCCTACAAGAATGCACTCGAGAACGTTGCCCTCCCCCTCTACTATCAGGGTATATCGCACCGCGAGCGTATGCGTAGGGCTGCCGAGTACCTCGACAAGGTAGGTCTTGCCGATCGAGCTCACCACCTGCCCAGCGAGCTCTCTGGTGGGCAGAAGCAGCGCGTGGCCATAGCCCGTGCTCTCATCACCGAGCCAGCTGTAGTGCTGGCCGACGAGCCTACGGGAGCTCTCGATAGCCAGACGACCGAGGAGGTCATGGCCCTACTTCGTCAGATCAATGCCGAGGGGCGTACCATGATCATCGTTACCCACGAGGCCTCTGTAGCCCAGCAGTGTAGCCGTATCATCCATATGAAGGATGGTCTGATATAGTACCCTAGCACGATCCACTACGAACTATCAATACAGACTAGCACCATGTTTGGGAGAGAACAGATACGAGAGATCATGACGACACTCTCGACCAACAAGCTCCGCACTATACTCACGGGCTTCGCTGTAGGCTGGGGGGTGCTCATCTTGGTGATACTCCTGAGCTCGGGCATGGGCTTTAGCAATGGCATACGTGCCAACGTCGCTCAGTCGGGGCTCAACGATACCTCGGTAGACATCACCCTAGGCTCTATCTCCAAGCCCTACAATGGCCTGCCACGCTGGTACACGCCTCGCTATACGAGTGAGGACGTCGAGCTTATTCGGCGTCTCAATAGCGATGTAATCTCCTTCGTAGCCCCATACCGCGAGAGCTGGGGCGGTACTATGATGGCTGGCGAGCGTAGTGCCGATGGACGGCTTATGGGCATTACCTCCGCTCTAGAGCGCGTCCGTAGGGTGGAGCTCCTAACGCCTACCTCACGCTTCATCAACGCTAGAGACGAGCTAGAGTGTCGCAAGGTAGTGGTGCTCAATAGTGCCATTGCGACCAACCTCTTCGGGTCGCCCGACCTAGCTATCGGCAAGACCGTTACGATCAAGAAGACAGCCCTCACCGTGGTGGGTGTCTACAAGAGCTCCAACGGCTCTTGGGGTGCCAACTATATCCCTCTGCGCACCATGCAGACCCTAGGCCTGTATAGCGATGGCCTGCCTGCCGCATGTATCTCGGGGATATACGCCCTCTGCCCCGACCTCCACACCGAGGAGCAGGAGAACGCCCTGCGCGACCGCATTGTGGCTCAGATGGCCGCTCGCAAGGGCTTTGACCCCACCGATACCGATGCCGTCTGGACTAGATCGCAGGCAACCAACCTGACCATGGCCAACAAGATCTACGCTGGCATAGACTTCTTTCTCTGGGTCATAGGGCTAAGCACACTGGCTATCGGTGTAGTAGGCGTCATCAATATCATGCAGATAGCCGTTACCGAGCGCAAGCGTGAGATCGGTATTCGCAAGGCTATCGGTGCCAAGCCTCGCGACCTCATCGTGATGATACTGGCCGAGGCTGTCGTGATCACCCTCATATCTGGCCTAATAGGGCTGGTGGTAGGGGTCGGCATCATGGCTGGTATCGATGCCGTGATGGCGCAGGCAGGCATCGGTACGCAGACCATAGGCGAGAGCACCTCCTCGCTCTTCCTCTCGCCCGTGATCGACCTCCCCACGAGTATCGCCATCGTGCTGACCATGGTGGTGAGCGGCCTAGTCGCTGGCTATCTGCCTGCTCGCAAGGCTGTCCGCGTGCCCACCATAGAGGCTATGAGGCACTGATGTAGACGTAGTACTAGTCCAAGTAGAGTTAGATTATGAAACTACTAGATAGAGACACCTGGCAAGAGGTAGCCCAAACGCTGGGGCGCAACAAGCGGCGTAGCATAGCCACGGCCTTCGGGGTCTTTTGGGGCATCTTCATGCTCATCATCCTGCTGGCCCTAAGCAGTGGCTTCAAGAATGGAGTACTACAGCAGACACGGGGCGTATCGGCCAACACGGTATTCTTTTGGAGCTCGCCCACGAGCAAGCCCTATGCCGGCTTCAAGACACGCCGCCGATGGAGCTTTCACCTAAACGATCTCGACCTCATTCGCTCGCGAGTGCCTGGTATCAAGAGCATATCTAGCGTCGTCAACACGTGGTCGTGGGGCAAGGACAACCTCAGCTACGGAGGCAAGCGTTCGCGTGCTGCCGTCTCGGGGGTTACGCCCTCGTACTTCGAGGCGCTACCCCTAGACCTCGTGGCTGGTCGTATGCTCTCGGAGCTCGATCATAGCGAGGGGCGCAAGTATGGCCTCCTAGGGAAGGCCTCGGCCGAACGCCTCTTCGGCCCCAATCCTGCCGATGCCATAGGCAAGGTCATCAAGGCCAATCGGGCGTACTACACCGTAGTGGGCGTGGTGCAGAGCCAGAGCTCCAACATACAGATAGGCTCCTCGCCCGACGAGACCTTCTTTCTGCCCTTCTCGGTGCTCGATGTGGCAGAGAACCGTGGGGGCAAGATCGGGGCGGTCGTCGTCGTGGCACACGATGATGTCGATGCCTCGGCCGTAGCTCAGGAGGTAGAGGGTGTCATCAAGAGCATTAAGCAGATAGCCCCCGACGATACATCGGCTATCGAGACCTTCAATATCTCGGAGATCTTCCGCCTCTTCAGTGGCTTCAACCTCGGTATCGGTATACTAGTGTGGATAGTGGGCATCGGGACGCTACTCACGGGCGTAGTCGGTATCAGCAACATCCTCCTCGTTACTGTACGTGAGCGTACGCAGGAGATAGGGGTGCGCAGAGCCCTAGGGGCTCGTCCTCGTGACATCATCGCCCAGCTCCTCATGGAGTCCGTTGGCCTCACGGCCATATCGGGCCTACTTGGTATAGTGGTAGGCGTAGGCGTCTCATCGGGCCTAGCAGGCGCGCTCACTCGTAGCACTGGTGGCGAGGGCGGGGGAGGCTTCCCCTTTCACAACCCTGAGGTAGACCTAGGGCTCGTGAGCATAGCCCTTGCGATCATCATCGCAAGTGGTCTGATCGCAGGCATTATACCGGCTATCAAGGCCGTAGAGGTCAAGGCGATAGAGGCTATCAGAGAGGAGTAAAGCAAGATAATAAGTTCATACATAATACATAGATCACTATGAAGAAGATTGTTAAGTGGGTGCTATGGGCGTTCTTTGCCCTAGCCGTGATTGCCACCTTTGCCTATCTGTGGCGCAAGGGACAGCCCCAGGAGGTTAGCTACGAGATCCTCAACGTCAGTGAGGGCGATAGCATCCGCAAACAGCTGATCCTGACCGGTAGCATCGTACCCCGCGATGAGGTCGCTATCAAACCTCAGATAGCAGGTATCATCAGCGAGATACTCGTAATGCCTGGCGACGAGGTGCAGGTGGGCGACGTCATAGCTCGCATCTCGGTAGTGCCCGAGATCATGCAGGTCAATAATGCAGAGAACAGCCTCAAGCAGGCTCAGACCGACCATGAGCGTCTCAAGGCCGTCTACGAGCGCGACGAGGAGCTCCATGCCAAGGGGGTAGTGGCCCAGGAAGACTACGAGCGTAGCCGTGCCGAGTACGAGAACGCCCGCACACGGCTCACGGCAGCCGAGGAGGCACTACAGATCATCAGGCGCGGTACCAGCACTCGCCTCAGCAAGGAGAGCTCGACACAGGTGCGCGCCACGATACAGGGCAAGGTGCTCAGCGTCCCCGTCAAGGTGGGGTCGTCTGTGATCCAAGCCAATACCTTCAACGACGGGACGACCATCGCCACCATCGCCAATATGCACGACCTCATCTTCAAGGGCAATGCCGACGAGACCGAGGTCGGCAAGCTAGCCAAGGGACAGCGTATGGTGCTCAGCATAGGAGCTATGCCTGATACCAAGCTCTCGGCTATCGTCGAGCATATCTCCCCCCAAGGTGTTGCCGATCAGAGCACCACGCTCTTTGAGATCAAGGGAGCACTTACCAATGTAGCACCCGAGGTCATCAGCCTCCTCCGCTCGGGCTATAGTGCCAATGCCGAGATCATTATCTCCGAGGCCACAGGCGTACTCTCTGTACCCGAGGCCTGCGTTACCTACCGTGCCGACTCTGCCTTCGTGCAGGTCGTAACGGCCGACAGCCCTCTCACTACAGAGGAGCGCCATATCCAGACGGGGCTATCGGACGGTAGCAAGATCGAGGTCAAGGCTGGCCTCAAGGCTGGCGAGCGCATCAGGGGCAATCAGATAGCTAAAGCTAAGTAGACAAGACCGATTATGAAAAGGACAATATTGACTCTCGGTCTGCTGACTACGACTAGCCTCGTAGCCCAGGAGGCTAGTCGTCGCATAGACCTACAGGAGTGCATCCGTATGGCTACACAGGAGAGCGTGGAGGTACGAGGCCGACAGCTACAGCTCGGGCGTGCCGAGCTACGTGCACAGGAGAGCAAGAATGCCTTCCTGCCCACACTATCGGCTGGTGCTAGCCAGAGCTTCGACTTCGGTCGCTCGGCCGACAAGACGGGCGTCCTCCAAGATCGCTCATCGGCTGGCACCTCGTTTTCTCTCTCTGCTAGTCTAACGCTCTTCTCGGGCTTTAGCCGCCTGCACGACCTCAAGGCCTCTCGCCTACAGCTCGAGGGGGCTGGTGCCGAGCTCGAGCAGGCTCGCTGGGACGTGCGCATGCAGGTTACACAGCTCTACTTTGCCCTGCTACATGCACGTCGTGTACAGCAGGCAGCACAGGCCGATGTGGAGCGTGCCACCCAGCAGCTTGCCTATAGCACCAGTATGGTAGAGGGAGGTCGCTGGAGCCGCGACAAGCAGGCCGAGGCCGAGGCACAGCGAGCCTCGAGCGCGCTACGCCTGGTGGAGGCTCAGAATGCTGTCGCCCTAGCTCATACCGACCTAATGCAGGCTATAGAGGCTCGAGAGCCCTACGAAGTCGATGGCCTCGATGTGGATGCCGAGATAGAGCGTGCCAAGCAGGCACTACGCCCCTATACCGATACCTATCAGACGGCCCTATCGCTACAGCCTGCCCTGCGTGCTAGCGATGCCTATCGGCGTGCTGCTAGCGAGCAGATCGCCTCGGCTCGTGCGGGCTATCTACCTCGCCTTAGCCTCGGTGCTGGCTATAGCAATAGCTACTACCACCTGCTGGGAGACAGCTATGCTGGGCTCAATCTCCCCTTCGGTGAGCAGTGGCGACAGAATGGCCGTTCGCACATCGGGCTCAGCCTCAGTGTCCCTATTTTCGACGCCTTCCGTACGCGCTCGGCTATTCGCACGGCCAAGCACGAGCGAGTCAATCTAGAGCTACAGCGCATCAGCCTAGAGAAGAAGCTACGCAAAGACATCGAACAGGCTACGCTCAATGCCGAGCTCGCTCTGCGCAAGATAGAGGCTAGCCGTAGTAGCTACGAGGCTAGCGAGGCTGCTCGTCTGCTGGTCTACGAACGCTGGCAGGTGGGGCGTGCTACAGCCAATGAGCTCGCTGAGGCGAGCAACCGCCGTCTGGCTGCCGAGATAGAGCATGCCAATGCCCAGTACGAGTTTGCTCTACGCACGCGCCTGCTAGAGCTTTACCGCACATCGCTCTAGCCACAGCCCAGCTAGTAGCTAGCCATGACGAAGCCCTCGAGGTATGCACTACCGCATACCTCGAGGGCTTCGCCTTTGGCCGATCCTATTCTTCCGTGGCCACACGCTCCCGAAGATCGATATTCAATATCCTCCTCGGTCGATATTGAATGATCGCCTCGGCCGATATTGAATGTTGATCTTGGTCGGCATCCAATGGCTGCTTGGGCAGGAGGAGAGGGGGCCTAGCTTTCGTAGAGGCGAGTGATGTGAGCTAGGGGCTCGCAGACAGAGGCCGTGCGGTGGAGTAGACGAGAGCGGGCAATAGCGTGGGAGAGGAAGGCGTTGGGGCTATGTAGAGGACGAGGGCGGTGTCGGTCTGTGCGTTGGGGTATGTGTTGGGGGATATACAAAATAGTTCGTATATTTGAGCCTAATAAGAGGGAAACCTCCGTGCTAGGCCACGCATTTAGAGATAACAAACTACAAGAGATAATATATCAACTATGGCAGATAATAAGGCTAGACTTAGGCGTGAGGCCTTCGACCTCGTGGTCGATGGCAAGCGAGTACAGCTGTTGTCCCTAACCAACCGAGGTGGGGCAGAGGCGCATTTCATCAACCAAGGAGCCAAGCTCGTCTCCCTCGTCGTGCCCAATAGAGACGAGGGCTTCACCGACATCGTCATAGGGCACGACAGCACGGCCGACTACCTCGCGAGCGAAGAGGCCTACTTCGGTGCCGTGTGCGGACGCTATGCCAACCGCATCGCTCGTGGGCGGTTCGCTATCGATGGAGTAGAGTACAGCCTAGCGATCAACAATGGCCCCAATGCTCTACATGGTGGCCTAGTAGGCTTCAATAGCGTAGTGTGGGACGTCCTAGACCATACCTCTAGCCGCCTGGTGCTCGGCTATACATCGGCCGATGGTGAGGAGGGTTATCCTGGTGAGCTACGTGTAGTAGTAACCTATACGCTGACCGATGACAACGAGCTCTGCATCGACTACGAAGCCACGACTACGAAGCCTACGGTGGTCAATCTGACCAATCATGCCTACTTCAACCTCTCGGGCGATGGCGATGCCAGCGTGCACGATCACCTGCTACAGATCTGTGCCCAGCAGTATCTGCCTACTGACGATACTGCCATCCCCTACGGAGCACCCGAGGCTGTCGAGGGGACACCCTTTGACTTCCGCACGCCCACGGCTATAGGTCTGCGCATCGATGAGCCTGTCGATCAGCTAGTGTGGGCTCGTGGCTACGACCACACCTATATCCTCGACAAGCCTCTCGGCAAGCTGGGCCTCGCTGCACGCTGTACCTCGCCCAAGACGGGCATCGCCCTAGAGGTGTACACCGACCAGCCAGGGATACAGCTCTATACGGGCAACTGGATGAGTGGCAACATGCGAGGCAAGCACGATGCGCGCTACCCTGCACGCGCGGCCCTCTGCCTCGAGACACAGCATTACCCCGATAGCCCCAACCGCCCCGAGTACCCCTCGACACGCCTCAACCCTGGCGAGACGCTTCGCTCGACGACGGTCTTCGCCTTTGGGCTCGAGGCCTAGGCCGATGATGTGGTAAGTAAGTTTAATTCAAAATAGTTTCGTCCAAATCAAATGACACAAAACAAACAAACGCAGAGCTATCTAGTGCCATTCATCATCATGGTGGTGCTGATGTCGCTCGTGGGGTTGATCACCAACCTCAACCAGCAGTTTCAAGGCCCGATGAAGGCCGCCTACCTCCTCATGGGGGGGAGCATGACCAATATGCTCACTACGGCACTGACCTTCTCGTTCTTCCTAGCCTATCTGGTAATGGGTACGCCTAGTGCACGCTACATCGAGAAGAATGGCTACAAGAAGACCCTAACCCTAGGGCTAGTGGTACTGATCGGAGCCTTCGGGCTCTACCAGCTCTCAGCCTATGTGTTCGAGGCTGTAGACGCTGCCAAGTTCGCTCCCATGATCGAGCAGGCTCGTGCGGCAGGCTCTTCCTTCCAGTACACAGGCGAGGCCGTTATCCCAATGGCCTATTGGGTATTCCTCGTGGCCGCTTTCGTGGCCGGTGCGGCTATGACCTTCCTACAGGCTGTGATCAACCCCTATATCGCTGCTTGTACGGTGAAGGGTACTACACCCGTTACGCGCGGTGCTATCGCAGGCTCTGGCAACTCGTCGATGACCACCATTGGCCCACTCCTAGTGGCTCACGTGATCTTCGCAGGCAAGAGCGGTCTCGACATTAGCCTCACATCGCTCTATATCCCCTTCCTCGTGCTGATGGTGCTCGTAGCCGTTATCATCGGCGCACTTGCCAAGGTAGAGCTACCCGCTATCGCTGGTGCGGAGAAGAAGGAGGGCGAAGTCCTCGAGAAGAGTGTGTGGAGCTTTAGCCACCTGACGCTCGGGGTGATCGCTATCTTCATGTACGTGGGTGTAGAGGTAGCCGTAGGTGCCAATGTCAACCTCTATGCAGAGAGCATCGGCTATACGTCTACACAGGCAGCTCTCTTCGCCTCTGTGTACTGGGGTAGCATGCTCGCTGGTCGTCTGTGCGGTACGGTGCTCAATAAGTTTAGTGCCAATGCTATGCTCGCCACTACGGCTATCGCTGCTGGCGTACTCGTTACGGCTGGTATGCTGCTCAACAACCCCTGGATACTCATCGCCTCGGGTCTCTTCCACTCTATCATGTGGGGGGCTATCTTCGCCCTCGCTATCGAGAAGCTCGGCAAGTACACCAACGCTGGCTCTGGTGCCCTGATGATGGGCGTCGTGGGTGGTGCTATCCTACCCTTTGCACAGGGTGCCCTCGCCGATGTGCTCGGTGGCTGGCAGTGGACGTGGGCCATCGTGATCGTGGGTGAGCTCTACCTCCTCTACTACGCCCTCGTAGGCTACAAGGTGAAGCAGCTACCCTAGTAGCCCCTAGACAGACGAACGGACACAACCACTCCCTGGCTATACTACGGAGCACATCTGTGTGGCTATCCCGACGAGGCCTTGGGTGGTTGTGTTTCGCTCGCTCATGAGTATCGCAAGACAACGTATAGATCCCCCTCCCTAGAGGGCGCAGAGAGCTCTCCTTGGGGGCAGGGAATAGTTAATCTACAATTGCAGTAAAATAATGAATACAGAACTCATTCGTAGCAAGTTTGCCGAGCTCTATGGCGAGGCAGGTGCAGTATTTACCTCTCCAGGTCGTATCAACCTCATTGGTGAACATACCGACTACAATGGTGCCTTTGTCTTCCCAGGTGCTGTCGATAAGGCTATGGTGGCTGAGATCCGCCTCAACGGCACCGACCGCATCCGTGCCTATGCCCTCGACCTAGGCGAGAGTGCAGAGTTTGGCCTAGCCGAGGATCAAGCTCCCGAGCAGAGCTGGGCGCGCTATGTATTCGGTGTAGCACGTGAGATACAGAAGCGTGGCTACACGATAGGGGGCTTCGATACCGTCTTCGCTGGCGATGTCCCCCTAGGCGCAGGCATGTCATCGAGTGCAGCTCTCGAGAGTACGTTTGCCTTTGCACTCAACGAGCTCTTCTCGCTGGGCATCGACAAGTTTGAGCTGGCTAAGATAGGGCAGGCTACTGAGCACAACTATGTAGGGGTGAAGTGTGGTATCATGGATCAGTTTGCCTCGGTCTTTGGCAAGCAGGGGCACCTCATTCGCCTCGACTGCAAGAGCCTAGAGTACGAGTACTTCCCCTTCCAGCCTGTAGGCTATCGCCTCCTCCTGGTGGACTCTGTGGTAAAGCATGAGCTCGCCTCCTCGGCATACAACAAGCGTCGCGAGAGCTGTGAGACGGCTGTAGCGGCTATCGCCAAGCGTCATCCCGAGGTCAAGTTCCTCCGCGATGCCCCCATGGCTTGGCTCGAGGAGGTCAAGGGCGAGATCTCGGCCGAGGACTATATGCGCGCTGAGTATGTGATCGGCGAGGTACAGCGTGTGCTCGATGTGTGCGATGCCCTAGAGCGTGGCGACTACGAGACTGTCGGCGACCGCATGTATCAGACTCACTACGGCATGAGCAAGCTCTACGAGGTGAGCTGTGAGGAGCTCGACTTCCTCAACGACCTCGCTAAGGAGCTTGGCGTTACGGGTAGCCGTGTCATGGGCGGAGGCTTCGGTGGCTGTACGATCAACCTCGTGAAGGACGAGCTCTACGATGCCTTCAAGGCCGAGGTGCGTAGGCGCTATGTGGAGCAGTACGGCCGTGAGCCCAAGTTCTACGACGTCGTTATCTCAGATGGTAGCCGCCGTCTAGCCTAGAGCCCTGCTCTCGAGGCATAGTCCCTCTGCTTGAGGCCCTCCTCGAGCAGAGGGACTATGCTTGGGAGATACGATGATACCAACGGACAAGTAATGCTGTCATGATCAAGAAGATTGGATCGCTCCTAGCCATTCTCTTAGCCGTAGTCGGGGGCTACTACTGGGGGCAGAGAGATGACAAGACCACTGATACCCCTACCTCTACCGCAGAGGTAGCTCCCATGCCTTCGCAGCCTCAGGATGAGCCCATCCTCGAGCATAGCCTCGATCGGGCGCAGGCTCTCGATCGTGCTCTTGAGCTCCCTCGCCCCTCGGGGCGTAGTGCCGACTTCCTCGTTACACACCGCCTAGAGGACGGCTCCGTCAACTATAGTCTCGAGTACGATAGCGAGCGTTATCACGCGCGCTGGGTGGCTTTCACCTTCGACGAGGCCAACTCGGTCAAGAAGACCAAACGCTCCGACGCCTGGGCGTGGGACCCTCAGCTCCCTAGCAGGCTCAATACCGAACGCCTCTTCAAGGGCTCGGGCTATAGCCGTGGGCACCTCGTCGCCTCCGAGGATCGCTCTGCAAGCTACGAGGCCAACGCTCAGACCTTCTACTACTCCAATATGAGCCCTCAGCTACAGGAGCACAATAGCGGTATCTGGGCACGCCTAGAGAACAAGGTGCAGACCTGGGGGCGCAGTGCCCGCCTGCGCCGTGTGCTCTATGTAGCCAAAGGGGGGACGATTAGCGATGACCTCATCCTCTCCGAGCGTGTCAAAGGCAAGATCGTAGTGCCTCGCTACTACTGGATGGCCCTGCTAGCCGAGAAGGATGGCGAGTATCACAGCATAGCCTTCCTCACCGAGCATCGAGCCTACGAGCGTGGCGAGAGCGACCTCAAGCGTCTCGCCCTGTCTGTCGATTCGCTCGAGCGGTTTACGGGGCTCGATTTCTTCTACAATCTGCCCGACTCCATCGAGGCTGCCGTAGAGCAGGAGCTCCCCGATAGCCCTATAGCTCGCCGTACGTGGTGGCGATAGTTTGGTAGTAAGGCGAATAATGTGTACCTTTGCACCGCTTTGCGCAATCTCTGGCAGGAAGTCTAGTGTGCCCTGTGTATATTGCGTTTAGTTAGTACTAATCAAAATAAGCAGAATAAAGACAATGGACTTTATCAAGATTGTAAACGAAGCGTTTGCCACAGGCAAGGAGCATCCCTCATTTCGTAGTGGCGATACCATTACGGTAGACTACCGCATCAGCGAAGGTGGCAAGGAGCGTATCCAGCGCTATCGTGGCGTGGTGATCCGCATCAGCGGTCATGGCGACAAGAAGCGCTTCACAGTGCGTAAGATTTCGGAAGGTGTAGGCGTGGAGCGTATCTTCGCTATCGAGAGCCCCTTCATCGAGAAGATCACAGTAGAGAAATATGGTAAGGTGCGTCGCGCCAAGCTCTACTACCT
>JBHACB010000115.1:0-2835 GCA_041854325.1 Porphyromonas sp. | reverse complement strand
GCCTCAAGTGAGCTCCTCGACTGGGCGACCAGCATTATGCGAGGCGAATACCCCGAGGACGAGGAGACGATAGAGACGAGCGAGGCGAGGGGTGAGGACGAGGAGGAGCAGTTCTATGAGCACTTCCGCTGTATTGCTGACCCTGGGCAGGGGCTGATACGCGTAGACAAGTTCCTTGTAGATCGTATGGTGGGTACGAGCCGCAACCGCATCCAGCAGGCGGCCGATGCAGGCTTTGTCTTCATCAATGGGGTCCCAGTACGCAGCAATACACGCGTCAAGCCACACGATATAGTTACCCTACAGCTACGTCGTCCCCGACGCGAGCTAGAGATAGTACCCGAGGATATTCCCCTCGATGTAGTCTACGAAGACGAGTACCTACTGGTGGTCAACAAGCCTGCTGGTCTCGTGGTACATCCTGGCTTTGGCAACTATACTGGCACGCTAGTCAATGCCTTGGCGTACTACCTCAAAGACGACCCCCTCTACAACCCCCAAGATAGCAGCGTGGGGCTAGTGCATCGTATCGACAAGGATACGAGTGGCCTACTAGTAGTGGCCAAGCGCCCTAATGTGAAGGCGCACCTAAGCCGCCAGTTCTTCCTCAAGACGACTCACCGCTCTTACCGCGCACTGGTGTGGGGGCGGTTTGATCAGCCTAGCGGTACGATCGAGGGCAATATAGGGCGCGATGAGCGCGACCGTCTACAGATGGCTGTCTACCCTGTAGGTAGCGACATTGGCAAGCCTGCCGTAACGCACTACAAGGTACTCGAGGAGCTGGCCTACGTCAGCTGGATAGAGTGCCGGCTCGAGACAGGGCGCACGCATCAGATCCGTGTGCATATGAAGCATATCGGGCACACCCTCTTTGCTGACGAGCGTTATGGGGGCGACAAGATCTTGTGGGGCAATCACTTTAGCAAGTACAAGCAGTTTGTAGACAATTGCTTTGCCATCTGCCCGCGCCAAGCGTTGCATGCCAAGACCTTGGGCTTTGTGCATCCTATTACGGGCGAGGAGATGCTCTTCGATAGTGAGCTCCCTGCCGATCTCACCCAGCTACTCGAGCGTTGGCGCACCTACGCGGCGGGTGTCGATGAGCGATAGACTGTCGGATCAGAGTGCCGATGAATGTTTGATATAACGAACATATTACTTATCTTTGCAGGTGGAATTGTGTGTCCAAATTAAACGGAAGAGATAAGTCGAAAGAAACAGAAAGTATCAATTTAGTAATAGTATTATGAAACTAAAGTTTACAATGCTCTCCCTCATGGGAGCTCTGGCGCTGACAGCTAGCGCACAGACGGAGAGTGTACCTGCCAACCGCGTTGCGTTTGAGAAGGGCCCCTCAAAGAACTGGTTCATCACCTTCAAGGGTGGTGCCTCTATTATGGCCCTCGATGCCAATAGTGATGCCAAGCTAAGCGATCGCCTTACCTTCACGCCTAGCATCGCTGTGGGCAAGTGGTTTACTCCTTACTTCGCTACACGCTTCAATGTACTCGGTGGCGAAGCCATCACCTTCGCTCGCAATGTGAATGTAGCCAAGCACGAGAACTACTTCGTAGGCGGTCGCCTCGACTTCATGACCGATCTGATGAGTCTCTTCTCACCCTACAAGGAAGACCGCTTCTTCCACCTCAACCCATTCGTAGGTCTTGGTTATGAGTACAAGTTCGATAGCTCACTCGGCCTCAACAGCAACCACGCTGCTACGCTTACTGTAGGTCTGCAGATCGCTATGCGTCTGTCCAATCGTGTAGACCTCGTGCTCGAAGCTGATGCCGCCCACAATAGCATGCCCATCATCAAGCATGCCTATCGTCCATACACCAACAAGCGTCGCTACACGGCTAGTGCTGGTCTCAACTTCCGCCTCGGCAAGGTTGGCTTCACGCCCGTTAAGCCCCTTGATGAAGCTCTCGTGTCTGATCTCCAGGGTCGTATCAACGCCCTGCGTGCAGAGAACGCCGAGCTAAGCAAGCGCCCCGAGAAGTGCCCTGAGGTAGTCGTGGCTCCCGTGGCCAAGCCAAGCCACTTCCTTGCAGAGAAGAGCATCCTCTTCAAGCATGGCAAGAGCAATGTGTCTGCCGACCAGCTGATCACGGTGTTCGACGCCTCTGAGTTTGTCAACAAGCACAAGGGTCAGCTCATCATCACGGGTTACTCACAGAAGTCCGAGAGTCGCTTCGCTGGTCTCGCTGAGAAGCGTGCACAGGCTGTAGCCAAGATCCTCACGGAGCAGTATGGCGTACCTACGCAGAACATCACTGTAGAGTTCAAGAGCGCAGAAGAAGCTCCATTCGATGCTAAGAGCGCAGCTTGGAACCGCGTGGTAATCATCCGCTCGAAGTAATCACAGAGTCTACTAATCTTTCAATAAGACAAAGCAATGACAAAGAAATTTATGTGCATGGCTCTAGCTGCTCTAGTAGGCACTACGGCTCTCAATGCTCAAGATAATACGCCAGCCCACAAGGTAGTATTCGAGAAGGGTGGCTTCAAGCACCACTGGTTTGTGGAGCTTGGTAACTCCGCATCTCTCGTGTCTGGGAGATCAAACCGCTATGCTCCTTGGGGCGATCGCGTGAGCTTCATCAACCCAAGCCTAGCGGTGGGTAAGTGGTTCAACCCCTACTTCGGTTCTCGCGTACAGGTGATCGGTGGTCAGCTCTTCGACAATATGAAGGTGAATGGCAAGTGGACTCAAGGTGAGAACAAGTATGCCATCGCTCACCTCGACTTCATGTTCGATGTGGTGAACTACTTCTCTCCCTACAAGGAAGATCGCTTCTTCCACCTCATTCCCTTCGTGGGTGGTGGTGC
>JBHACB010000114.1:0-5587 GCA_041854325.1 Porphyromonas sp. | reverse complement strand
TTTTTGGGGCGTAGCGTTGGTAATTCAAAAAACTTGCTTATCTTTGCAGTGCAAAAGCGAGGGATATCCCTCGTGGACGCGCCAAATGGTGGTTGTAGCTCAGTTGGTTAGAGCGTCGGATTGTGGTTCCGAAGGTCGTGGGTTCGAACCCCATCATCCACCCCCACTAGCCCCCGAAGGATCTCCTTCGGGGGCTATCTCGTCTGTAGAGGTGTATGGGTATGCAGAGGGCGAAGAGAAAGTTTCCTGTGATTAGATATATAAGTATTTATTTAGTATCTTTGTCGGCGAATATAAAGATTGTTCATTAAGTAAGACAACTATGCACATTGTAAAGATTGTAGGTCGGGAAATCCTCGACTCTCGTGGCAACCCCACGGTAGAAGTAGACGTTCATCTAGAGAGTGGTATCATCGGTCGTGCAGCGGTACCTAGCGGTGCTTCGACAGGTGAGAATGAAGCTCTCGAGCTTCGCGATGGCGACAAGGGTCGCTACCTCGGCAAGGGCGTGCTCAAGGCTGTCGAGAACGTAAACAACGTGATCGCCCCTGAGCTCTATGGCATGAGCGCACTCAACCAGCGTGAGATCGACCTCAAGATGCTCGAGCTCGATGGCACCAAGACCAAGAGCAAGCTCGGCGCCAATGCTATCCTCGGTGTATCGCTCGCAGTAGCTCGTGCTGCAGCAGCTTACCTAGACCTTCCCCTCTATCGCTATATCGGTGGTACCAACACGTACACGCTCCCCGTACCCATGATGAATATCATCAACGGTGGTTCGCACTCCGATGCGCCTATTGCTTTCCAGGAGTTCATGATCCGTCCTGTAGGAGCTAAGAGCTTCCGTGAGGGGCTTCGCTATGGTGCTGAGATCTTCCATGCCCTCAAGAGCATTCTCAAGAGCAAGGGCTACAGCACTGCCGTAGGTGATGAGGGTGGCTTCGCTCCCAACTTCGCTGGTGGCACCACAGAGGCTCTCGAGACGATCCTCGCAGCTATCGAGAAGGCTGGCTATGTGGCTGGCAAGGACATCACCATCGCCATGGACTGCGCTGCTAGCGAGTTCTTCAAGGATGGTATCTACGACTACAGCAAGTTTGAGGGTCCCAATGGTGCTAAGCGTACTATCGATGAGCAGGTTGAGTTTCTCGCTAGCCTCGTAGAGAAGTATCCTATCGACTCTATCGAGGATGGTATGGGCGAGAACGACTGGGAGGGCTGGAAGAAGCTCACAGCCAAGCTCGGCAAGAAGATCCAGCTCGTAGGCGACGACCTCTTCGTTACCAATGTAGAGTACCTACAGCGTGGTATCGCTGAGGACTGTGCCAACTCTATCCTCATCAAGGTAAATCAAATCGGTACCCTCACCGAGACTCTTGATGCTATCGAGATGGCACACCGCCATGGCTTCACGAGTGTAACGAGCCATCGCTCTGGTGAGACGGAAGACTCTACGATCGCCGACATCGCTGTAGCTACCAACTCTGGCCAGATCAAGACCGGCTCGCTCAGCCGTACAGACCGCATGGCCAAGTACAACCAGCTCCTCCGCATTGAGGAAGAGCTTGGAGCACTGGCCGTATATGGTCGTCCACGCGTCAAGTAAGTGTGACCTAGGGGTCTAGCCTCTGCATCGGCAGATACCACCTAGATCAGACATTGAGAGGAGAGCCCAGCACGAGAGAGTGTTGGGCTCTCCTCGTCTTGTCCAGCATCAGCATTGACCATACATCACATTAGGTATCGACCTCGCCGAACATGCAAGGCCACATGTGCCCTACCGTGGCTAGTGGGCATCGTCTACCCAAGGATAGCGTACGTGAGAGTAGGAGCTGTCACGCTAGGGCTGACGCATTCTTCCCCTAGGGTGAACGAGGCGTTCACCCTAGGCTTTTGGGACTAGCCTACGATGGTGCCCCTCTTCCATAGGCAGGAGATAAGTAAGAGGGTATAGGTTCCGATCTGCACTCGGGGTACTAACTAAGCAAAGCCCCCGTAAAGGACTATTGGACATAGTCCGTAGAGGTATTGCGCTTGGGGCAAAGGTATATTCTTAGTACCTTTGCGGTCGATAGACGTTAGAATTCGTAATAGTTGCTACTAAACAAATGAAGAGTTTCCCTCGACTTGTAGCACGATCACGCAATATCTATACTTTACTGATGTGGCGCATGGGGCTGGCGTACCTCATGTATAGCCTCTGTCGCGTGGTCTTTTACTGCTACAACGCTGATTTGCTACATGTGGAGCACTGGGTCGATCTCGTTCGCATTGAGCTGGGTGGACTTAGGTTCGACACGGTAGCTATTCTCTACACCAATGTGCTGGTGATCGCACTACACCTCTTGCCTGCACGCCAACGCCTTGAGCACACCTACCAGTACTGGCTGGCAGTGGTGTACTTCGTGTGCAATATCCCTAGCCTCCTGCTCAATATGTGCGATGTCGTCTACTACCGCTTCACGATGCGACGTACTACGATGAGTATTTTCTCTGAGTTTGAGCACGATGACCCGATCCATTTCGTGCGCTTCGTCTACGATTACTGGGGGATAACGCTCACTACCCTTGCTCTCGTGATCCTATGGGTCGTCCTCTATCGCCTTGTGCGGGCGGCCCCCGAGCGTTGTCAGAGCCATACCTCTAGGCCTCGCTATGGCTATAGCCTCGCCTCGATAGTGCTATGTGTGCCTCTCTTCCTGCTCGGTGTGCGGGGGCATGCTCGGCAGTCGGTGAAGCCTATCACGCCTTCGTATGCCTCGATATACACCGACTGCCCTCATCAGTACGCCTTGGTGCTCAACACCCCCTTTACGCTGATGAAGACGCTCAATCGCCCTGCTCTAGAGCCTCTAGAGTTCTATAGCCACGAGGAGCTAGGTCAGCTCTATAGCCCTATTTATCAGGCTAGTAGTGCATCACCTCTACATGGGCACTTCGCTGGGCGCAATGTAGTGGTGATCATCTGGGAGAGCCTGTCGCGCGAATGGAGCGGTATGCTCAATGCTGAGATACCTGGTTACGAGGGTTATACGCCATTCCTCGACTCGCTCATGAAGCGATCCTTTTACTTCGACTGCGCCTACTCGGGAGCTTCGCAGTCGGTCGATGCCATGCCAGCTATCTTCGCCTCTGTACCACGCCCTAGGGTATCGTTCGTCAATTCGGCCTATGGTGGTAATAAGATCAATTCGTGGGTACGTGAGCTACGTCAAGAGGGTTACCATACAGTATTCTTTCACAATGGTGCCAACGGCTCAATGGGCTTCGATGCCTTCGCTCGCATGGCGGGCTTCGATGCCTACTATGGTATGACTGAGTATGCCAACGACCAAGACTACGACGGCAACTGGGGGATCTGGGATGAGCCTTTCCTACAGTACGTAGTGCGTACCATCGGCACACTACCACAGCCTTTCTTGGTGAGCGAGTTTACGACCTCATCGCACCATCCCTTCGTAGTACCTGAGGAGTTTGCTCGCCAGCATGCCGAGGGGCCATTTCCTCACCAACGCCCGATCCGCTATACCGACTATGCCTTGAGCCGCTTCTTCGAGGAGGCACGCAAGCAGAGCTGGTATCACGACACGCTCTTCATCATCCTAGGAGATCATGGTGTGGCAGGCTGGCTCGACCAGTACAAGACGAATGAGGGGATCTTCCGCATCCCGATCATATTCTATGATCCTAGGCAGGAACTTGTCGGGGTCGATCGACAGACCATAGTACAGCAGGCCGACCTCTTCCCTACGCTGATGAACCTTATGGGCATCCGGCGTCCGATATTGGCTTACGGCAGCGATATGTTCGACCGCCAAGCGAAGCACTTCGCTGTCAATATGATCAATGGGGTCTATCAATTTGTGCTCGGCGACTACATACTACAGCACGATGGGCACGAGGTACATGCCCTTTATCATCGCCTGCACGACCCTATGCTCCGTCACAACCTCAAGGATTGTGCCCCCGATCGCCTTGCCGAGCTATTGCCTTGGGTTCAGGCCTACCTACAGGACTTTCACCACCGCATGATCTGCAATCAGCTGGTGCTCGAATAGCTACGCACCTCCCTACAATAGACGACCGCCAGCGTCCTGCTCCTCTCATGGGGCAGGACGCTGGCGGTCGTCTATGATCTGTGCGAGTGGTCTACAACATCAGTAGTGCCGTGCAGATGAGATAGGGCACGAGTAGCACGAGCACCACAAGCCACATCCTATACCCTACAGCGAAGATCTGCTGGGCAGGAAGCATCCCCGTAGGCGAATACCGCTCTCGTAACCATCGGTACATGGTGCTGTAGACGAGCCATGCTACCAGCACCCCCGTGATAGCCCCTACGAGTATGTCGCTCGGGTAATGCACCCCGAGGTAGATCCTAGAGTAGGACACGAGTGTGGCGATGGCGAAGAGCAGTAGCGTATGAGGGCGACGACGCACCACAAGGCTAAGGAGTGTCGCCCCAGTGAAGAAGTTGGCGGCGTGTCCTGAGAAGAAGCCATATAGCCCTCCACGATAGCCATAGACGGTGCGTATGAGACCTTTGAGGCTCTCGTCGTGTGTGGGCCGTAGACGCTCGAAGAGAGGCTTGGCAATACCCGAGCTGAGCTGATCGCACACGAGAGCACACGCAAGGAGACAGAGGACGAAGATGAGCCCCTCGCGGTAGCTCTTCTTATAGAAAATAAAGACCAACAGGGCCAGTATGACCGGTAGCCAAAAGGGTTGCCCCGATATGGCGAACATCGCCGCATCGAGCACCTCGTGCGAGTGGCCATTGATCCACAGAAGTAGTTCTTTGTCGTAGTCGAGCAACATCAGTTAAATAGCTACACCTAAGGGGCTATGAGAGACTCCAAGGGTGCCCCTATACCCTAGGGGGCGTTTACTTTGCCTCGCAAAGGTAGCGAAAATCCGCCTCTAGCATAGTGCGATGGCATGAGCTAGGGCCTCGAGCGATGGTCGCTCGGGGCAGACCTCTACCGACAGGCCGTAGCTCTCGAGCGTTGCTCGGGTCATGCGCCCTATGGCTGCTAGACGTATGCCTTGTAGGAGTGGATGGAGCGTGTGGCGATGGAGGAGCGCCATGAAGTTGTGAACAGCCGAGGAGCTACAGAACGTGATCCAGTCTAGACCACTTGTCATTAGCTCACAAAGCTCGTCGGCACTATAGTCGATAGGCGCATTGTGATAGACGCCTAGCGAGGTGCAGGCAATGCCGTGCTCGGCGAGGATGGCACAGAGGTCTCCAGGGCTAATCGTGCTCGTGGGGTTGATCGCTCGTATTGGCTGTGCTCCGGTATGTAGGGCTAGCTCACGTGCTAGCCCCTGGGCAGTGTGCTCACGAGGCACGAAGTCGGGCGAGAGGCCATAGGCCTCTAGTGCTCTGCTCGTAGCAGGGCCGATAGAGGCTATCTGTATGCCAGCCCAGTAGCGAGCATCATATCCGCAGGCCTTGAGGCGGTGCATGAGATAGTCTACCCCATTGGGCGAGGTGAAGATATACCAGTCGGGGCGAGGATCAGCACATAGCACAGCATCGACCTCGCTATAGTCGGGCAGAGGCTCTATATGTATCGAGGGGAGG
>JBHACB010000113.1:0-5560 GCA_041854325.1 Porphyromonas sp. | reverse complement strand
GTGGGCTACGACTGCTGATACAGAGCCAGCTCGATAGGCTACACAAGCAGAACCCCCGTGCACCCTATATGAAGATAGATGCGAGCACCGATGTCCTCAACCCCAACTACTTTGAGAAGCCCGAGTGGGGCGTGGCCCTCTACCACGAGGGCACTCTGCGCGACCTCCTAGTGCCTGGCCTATCGGCTACGCTTGGTCTGCGCCTCGACTACAGCCGTCAGCAGATGCGCTACGATAGCTCCCTAGCCCTGCGCCTAGGGGTGAGCACCTCGGGTACTACCGACGGCCCATTCGTATGGATGAGCAAGCCCACCCACCTCGTAGGTCTAGCCTCGAGCTCTAGCCTACAGCTCCTGCCCAAGGTAGCCCTACAGTACGAGCGCGACGGCTGGGCCGTGTATGCCTCGGCGACCAAGGGCTTCAAGGCTGGTGGCTACAACGAGCAGCAGGTCAGCGACATCATACAGATGGCGCAGATGCAGGACCTCCAGTCGCTCTCGGGGCGCACCCCCGCCTACGATGCCTCGGGGCTCAACGACCGCCTTGGCTATAGCCCCGAGACGGCATGGAACTATGAGCTGGGCGCCCGCCTAGAGACCGATGGCATACTACAATATGCCTCGGCTACGGTCTACTACCTCGATGTGCGCGATCTACAGCTGACACGCTTCGTTGCCTCGGGCGCAGGGCGTGTGATCAGCAATTCGGGCCGTTCGCGTTCGCTAGGAGCCGAGCTAATGGCTCGCCTGCGCCTGGCCGACAACCTCTCGGCCGTCGTGAGCTATGGCTACACCGATGCGCGCTTCGTCAAGCGTACAGAGGCAGAGCGTGCTATGGGGCTTAGCGACCTAGGGGGCAAGTTCGTCCCCTTCATCCCTCGCCATACCTACAGCCTGCTACTCAGTGCCTATGAGCCTGTACACAGAGGCTGGGTGGATAGCTTCTATGCCGATGTAGAGCTCTCGGGCCTAGGGCGCACCTACTGGACCGAAGACAATGCCTACTCTCAGCCTGGCTACGCTACCCTAGGTGGGCGCCTCGGGATCATGCTAGGCCGTGTCGATATATCGATATGGGGCAAGAACCTACTCGGTAGCGACCACGCTACCTTCTTCTTCCGCTCCATGGGCAGTAGCTTCACTCAGCTAGCCGCACCTCGTACTGTGGGGGTAGACCTCAGCATAGGGCTATAATAGCCTCCTGCGAGCCTGCTATAGAGTGAGGGCGTGTCGACCGATGGAGTCGACGCGCCCTCACTTCGTTCGTACACCTAGTGCCTCTGCTAGACGAGGAGGTATGGCCGTCAGATCGCCTCAATCTGGCATAAATATTGGACTTATCGGCCCAAATGAAAGCTAGTGATGCTCAAAAACATATTTTGTCTATTGCGTGATTGGGGAAGACACCCGACCTTTGCATCAAGTTTTCAATCTTTTTCGTCTTAGTGTTCCGTGCCGAGATGAATTTATACACATCACATCAGTATTGCCCGCAGATCTTGGATGATCTAGCGGGCAATAAATTTTTAATTGTTTAACGCATCGCAGAGATACACAAATACGTGCTTATCTAGTCAGATATACCTCCATCTCTCTAGGTGCAAAGCAAATAACACAAGGCTACACCGCCAGACCTTCCGGCGGTGTAGCCCTGCGCTATGAGCACCAAGTGCGTGTACTAGTACTCGAGACCTCTAGGGAGGGCCTTGGCCTGCTCTACCCAGTTCTTAACGCTCTTGAGTGCAGGGGTGAGGCGTACGAGCTTCTTCTCTTCATTGACCTCCTCCATGCGGGTGGTGAGGTTCTCGGGCTTGCGCTGAGCTAGCTCCTTGACGGTGTCCACGCCTGCAGCCTCTAGGAGCTCGGCATACTGGCCACCGATGCCCTTGATGCGGAAGAGGTCAGTCATATTGGCCCACTTGAGGATACGGCTCTCCTCGATACCCGTTACCTCAGCGAGCTGCTGACGCATTTTCTTGGTCTTGCAAGCTGCGAAGAGCTTATCCGTGGTGGTGATGCCTGCGGCACGGAGCTTCTCGCCATAGGCTGGTCCGATGCCTTCTACCTGTTCGATCTTGTAGTTTGCCATATAATCTTGTCTTAAGTGTTGTTAATAATCCTTGAAACACTCTCGCAAATGTATAAATACTTTGTCTTATCTCCAAATAATGAGCGACATTTCTCTCTCGACACATGCTACTGCTCGTGTGAGCGGTGGAGTGGAGAGCCTGTGCAGGCTTATATAGCTGTAGGTGAAGGATAGATGAGGCTATGGCAGGGCATTGGTAGAGAGGTGAGTAGTCGTCCCCTGCGAGGCACTGCTGAGGGTAGCAGGCTGCTGCTTAGGTGTAGGGTGAACGCCCCGTTCGCCCTAGGGCAAAAATTGGGCCCCCCTAGGGCGTCCGTCTCGGACACCCTAGGGGGGCTCATGGGATGTGCTACGCCCCATACGAGCCTACTCCTGCTAGGAGTGCCTCTAGGCTCTCGAGGGGCAGGGGAGGGCGAGGCTAGGGTAGGCCGTGCTCACTACAGGGGGAGGAGGAGATGCACTGGGGCGAGGGGAGGGGGAGGCTAGATCTAGTCCTAGCGATGTAGAGGGGGGGAGGTGTAGGGCGGACGTGCAGAGTTGTGTACTTTTGTGGTGAAAAATAATTCAAGCAATGCAAGAGACAATGATGCAATTTGTAGAGACCCCTACGGCCGTAGCCCTACTCAACGAGTGGGGATGCCAAGGGCAGCCCTTCTTCTTCTTCGTGGACTATGCCGGCCAGCAGTGGTATGTCGCTCGCCTCGATGAGCTCGATGCGCGTATCAAGTATAGCATACCTGGGCGCACCAACTACACACCCACGCCACACCTACGTCCCGAGGCTAGGGCGCACCGCCTGCACGCACCACGCCTAGAGGACTACGCCGAGGGCTTTGGGGTGGTGCAGAGGGCTATCGCCGAGGGCAAGACGCGCCTCATCAACCTCACGTGGCGCATACCCTACGAGAGCGACTACGACCAGCAGGCGCGCTTCATGCTAGGGCACGAGAAGTATATGCTGATGGTCGAGGGGCTGTTCTCGGTCTTCTCGCCCGAGCCCTTCGTGGAGGTACGAGACGGGCGCATAGCCACCTTCCCGATGAAGGGTACCATCTCTACCTCGGTACCCAACGCCCGTGAGGTGCTACTCGCCAGCGACAAGGAGGCTAGGGAGCATGCCGACAGTGTCGAGCTCATGCGCCACGATCTCGAGCGTGTCGCCTCCGACGTCGAGGTGGTGCGCTTCCGCTACTGCGAGGAGATAGCCGACGGCCGAGTGATACAGACCAGCTCCGAGATAGCGGGTCAGATACGCCCCGAGCTCCTCGGGCGCTATGGCGACATCATCGCTAGCCTACTGCCAGGGGGCTCTATAGCAGGGGCTCCCAAGGAGGCATCGCTAGAGGTGATCGCCGAGGCCGAGCCCTACGACCGCGGGTTCTATACGGGTGTCTTCGGTGTCTTCGATGGCGAGCGGCTCGACACGTCTGTCATGATACGCTTCCTACAGTATCTGCCCAGTGGCGAGAGCTATTTCTACGGCGGTGGTGGCGTTACGGCTCATAGCCAGCTCGAGAGCGAATATCAGGAGCTACTACTCAAGGCCAATGCTACGATACTATATTGAGTCTATCCGCCTCGAGGACGGCATCCCTCAGGGGCTAGAGTGGCATCAGGCACGGCTAGAGCGCACGTATAGCGCGCTCTGGCACGGGCCCTGCCACATAGACCTAGGGGCTCACCTGCCTAGCCACAGCCCCCTAGGGCGTGCCAAGTGGCGCGTGGTGTACGGGCAGGCTGGTGTCGTGGAGACCTCGGTGGAGGCCTATACGCCTAGGGTGGTGCAGACGCTCCGCCTAGTGCACGACGATGCTATCGACTACACCCACAAGGCGCAGGATCGCCACGCCCTCGATGCCTGCTGGCGACAGCGTGCCGATGCCGACGATGTGCTCATCGTACGCCATGGCCTACTCACCGACACCTCTATAGCCAACGTAGCCCTAGGCGACGGCACTCACTGGTACACGCCCACTACGCCCCTGCTCGCTGGCACGTGCCGAGCGCAGCTCCTACAGGCAGGGCGTATGGTCTGCGCCCCCCTGCGTGTCGAGGACCTAGAGCGCTTCCCTCTGATAGCCCTCTTCAATGCCCTGCTACCCCTAGGCGAGGTCGTGCTACCTACCTCTGCCATACGCCTCTAGAGCGAGGGGGAGCACTAGCTCCCCCCTTGTCTATTACCGCCCTATGTGCTAACTTTGACACAGAGTATCACGCCAATCATCTCCCCCTATGCCTCTCCCCAAGCCCCAAGCCATCCTCGACCTCGAGCACCGCTATAGCCTCCAAATCCCCGACCTCTCCGACCAAGCAGAGGTTGAGTGGGATCAAGTTGCCTACTTCAAGCAAGACGCCTCGGGAGCCGTTACAGAGCTCCGCCTACGAGCGCGCGAAGTAGAGACCATGCACTGGGTCTCCAACTTCCCAGCTCTAGAGGTCCTCGACCTATCCTATAGCCAAATCAGCAAGATAGAGGGCTTGGATACCCTCACAAGCCTTCGCAGTCTCTCCCTATTGGGCACCTCAATCCGCAAGATAGAGGGCTTGGATACCCTCACAAGCCTTCGCAGCCTCTCCCTATTGGGCACCTCAATCCGCAAGATAGAGGGCTTGGATACCCTCACGAGCCTAACGGAACTTTACCTATCGAACACCTTAATTAGCAAGATAGAGGGATTGGAATCACTCACAAACCTTAATCGGCTCAGCCTATCGAGGACCTCAATCCGCAAGATAGAGGGCTTGGACGCCCTCACAGGCCTTCGCAACCTCTCCCTATGGGGCACCCAAATCGGCAAGATAGAGGGCTTGGATGCCCTTACAAGCCTTAACTGGGTCGACCTATCGTTCACCTCGATTCGCAAGATAGAGGGCTTGGCATCACTCACAAACCTTAACTGGCTAGACCTATCGGGTACCTCAATCGGCAAGATAGAGGGCTTGGCATCACTCACAAACCTTAACTGGCTAGACCTATCGGGTACCTCAATCGGCAAGATAGAGGGCTTGAATGCCCTCACAAGCCTCAGCAGTCTTGCCCTATCGGGTACCTCAATCGGCAAGATAGAGGGCTTGGACGCGCTTACAAGCCTCAACAAGCTCTACCTATCGAGTGCCTCAATCAGCAGGATAGAGGGTTTGGACGCTCTCACAAACCTTAACTGGCTAGACCTATCGGACAATCAGATTAGAGAGATAGAGGGGCTGAAGGTATGGATCGAGGCACGCAGAGAGCAAGGTGGCTACCTGCGCATTCGTGCCAATCCTTTTTTAGAGGAGATTGGCCTAGTCTTGGATGAGGCTGAGAACCACTTTCTCTACTTGAGGGACTACTTCGCTCGGCAGGAAGAAGAGCAGAGCGACTACGCCCTCCCCTACAAGGTGATGCTACTGGGCAATCATCAGGCAGGTAAGAGTACATTCCTGCATAGGTACGCCCCCGAGTACCAGTGGCATGGGGACTCTACCCACG
>JBHACB010000112.1:0-25198 GCA_041854325.1 Porphyromonas sp. | reverse complement strand
GGCGAGGCTTGCTCGTCTCGCTTTTTTTTGCTACTTTTGCGACCGATAATAACAACTCAAGTACAATTCATTATGGACGATACGATCCCTCCGAGTACCCAGGCGACTCTAGTGTGCTACCGTCCTACGATGCTCTAATCTAATGGCTTTCGTAGGTCTTGGGAGCTTTATCCTCTTACAAAGTAGACTTACGAAAGAATGAGAACTTATATCAGCCTCGCTCCGGGCATGCCCCAGCTGAGTGCTTACGAGCCCAAGTGCTGGATCAACGTGGAGTTTCCCGATGAGGACGACATCTACTTCCTGACCGACAAGCTGGGCGTCCCCTCCGAGTTTTTGGCCGACATCGCTGACGTGGACGAGCGTCCACGCACCGAGCGCGAGGATGACTGGCAGCTGACGATACTGCGTATACCGCTGGAGAGCAATATCCAGGGGCTACCCTACATGACGGTACCCATAGGTATCATCACAGGTCGCGACGTTACTATATCGGTCTGCTACCGCAAGACTCAGCTCATGCCCGACTTCATCAACCACATACGGCGCAAGAATATCGCTATCATCTCGCAGGCCGACTTCATCACGCGTATCATCTACTCGTCGGCTGTGTGGTTCCTCAAGTACCTCAAGCTGATCTATCTAGAGATCAACCGCGCAGAGAAGGATCTCGAGGAGAGCGTCCGCAACGAAGACCTCATGCGCATCATGCGCCTACAGAAGTCGCTCGTGTACTTCTCTACCAGTATCCGAGGCAACGAAGCCATGCTGGGGCGTCTGCGTACTGCCACACGCGCTGGTGAGATCGATCCCGATCTCATCGAGGATGTGGGTATCGAGCTACGTCAGGCCTACAATACGATCAATATCTACACCGACATCTGCAATAGCACGATGGACGCCCTCGGGAGTATCATCTCCAACAACGTCAATACGATCATGAAGCGCATGACGAGCTTTCAGATCGTGCTGACTATCCCCACGATGATAGCGAGCTTCTACGGCATGAACGTCGATGTGTGGGTCGATGGCTGGCGGTATGCCTTCTGGGGTATCCTGCTCGTGTCGATCGGGGTGTCGGCACTAGCGTTCTATCTCTTTCGTCGTATCAAGTGGTTTTGATGCCCTATGGGGTGTCTGAGGGGCTCGCTCGCGCATGCCAGACGTTTGTCTAATCTGCGTAGGCGAGCCCCTGCCTGTTTGTGGATATTCGCGAGTCTAAATTAAGATATTTGTGTATCTAGTGTGCGAGAGATGAGCAAATTGGCTGGTGAGGAAAAAAGTTTTACCGATATGATGATAGATTGAAATAAATGCTGTACATTTGGACAAGAAACAGAGCCAAAAGGGACATACCAGTAGAGCTTAACGTGTGCGCTAAGGGTGGCAACTAGTGGCCTGTAGAGAGCTAAAACGGTTATAGAACATCCTCGCTAGCTACCGAGGCAAAACGATGTAGCCTTAAACAGTTTATAAATGGCAAAAGTAAGAGGGACCATTGTGGTCAACACGCAGAGATGTAAGGGATGTAGCCTGTGTGTCGTATCGTGCCCAACCAAGGTGTTGGAGCTGCACCCCACCGAAGTCAATGACAAGAGCTATCACTACGCTCGCCTCAAGAATGAAGAGGACTGTATCGGATGTGCTAGCTGCGGTATGGTGTGCCCCGATGGGTGCATTACGGTCTACAAAGTGAAACTATAACGAACTACCCTTAGCATCTCGGCCCTACTACGCCCCTCGGTGGCGAAGTGAGGTCGCGAACCAACTCATCATTCCTACATTACAACTATGGCAGAGGAAATCAAATTAATGAAGGGCAATGAGGCCATTGCCCACGCAGCTATTCGCTGTGGCGCGGACGGCTACTTTGGCTATCCGATTACTCCCCAGAGCGAGATCCTAGAGACGCTCATGGAGGAGCGTCCCTGGACCACTACTGGCATGGTAGTGCTACAGGCCGAGAGTGAAGTGGCGGCGATCAATATGGTGTATGGTGGTGCAGGCTGTGGCAAGCGCGTCATGACCTCGTCATCGAGCCCTGGTATGAGCCTCAAGCAGGAGGGTGTCAGCTACCTAGCAGGTGCCGAGCTCCCCTGTCTGCTCGTCAATGTGATGCGCGGTGGCCCTGGTCTAGGGACTATCCAGCCTAGCCAAGCCGACTATTTCCAGACGGTGAAGGGAGGCGGACACGGCGACTATCGCCTCATCACCCTAGCACCCAACTCGGTACAGGAGATGGCCGACTTTGTCGAGCTTGGTTTCGAGCTTGCATTCAAATACAACAACCCCGCTATCATCCTCACCGATGGTATCATCGGCCAGATGATGGAGAAGGTGCGCCTGCCTGAGCAGCGTGTGCGCCGTACCGATGATGAGATACGTGCCGAGTGTCCCTGGGCTACCCTCGGACGCAAGGGAGGACGCAAGCCCAACGTGATCACCTCGCTCGAGCTAGAGAGCTCGGTGATGGAGAAGAACAACGAACGCTTTCAGGCCAAGTTTAAGAAGATCGAGGAGAATGAGGTGCGCTACGAGACGGTCAAGACCGAGGACGCTGAGTACATCCTAGTGGCCTTCGGCTCATCGAGCCGTATCTGCCAGAAGACGGTAGACCTAGCGCGTGCTCAGGGCATCAAGCTCGGTCTGCTGCGCCCCATCACCCTATGGCCCTTCCCCAGCCAGGCTATCAAGGAGCTGGCAGGCCAAGCCAAGGGCTTCCTAGTGCCCGAGCTCAATGCTGGGCAGATGGTGGAGGATGTGCGCCTAGCCGTCAATGGTGCAGTACCCGTAGAGCACTACGGCCGCCTAGGCGGTATGCTCTTCTCTCCTAGCGAAATCCTAGAGCACCTCAAGAAAATCTACAATCTATAGGCGATCATGAATACTAGGCACGAGAGGCGCATCCCTCACTTCGGGATAGATGCCATCCTGACGGTACTCTTCTTCCTGCTCGCACTGAGCTCGATCATCAGCTACTTCGTGTGGCTCGATGAGTACCCTCGTCTCTTCATCTATCTAGGCGTAGCTGCCGCTGTAGTGCGTGTCCTCTCCTACCTAATCAGAGCCTTTACGAACAAAAAGTAAGACGATGGATATCAAAGAAATCATCAAACCAGAGAACCTGGTATATAAGAAGCCTACCTTGATGAACGACGTCAATATGCACTACTGCCCAGGCTGTAGTCATGGCGTAGTGCACAAGCTCGTGTCGGAGGTCGTCGAGGAGATGGGCATGGAAGAGAAGACGATCGGTGTAGCTCCTGTGGGCTGTGCAGTGTTTGCATACAAGTTCATCGACGTCGATTGGCAAGAGGCTGCGCACGGACGTGCCCCTGCCCTCGCCACCGCTATCAAACGCCTCAACCCCGACCGCATGGTCTTCACCTATCAGGGCGATGGCGACCTCGCTGCTATCGGTACTGCCGAGACGATCCACGCCTGCAATCGCGGAGAGAACATCGTGATCGTCTTCATCAACAATGGTATCTATGGCATGACGGGCGGTCAGATGGCACCCACTACACTGCCTGGTATGAAGACGGCTACCTCCCCCGATGGGCGTAGCACCGAGATGAACGGCTATCCCCTCAAGATCAGCGACCTGCTCGCTGTGGTAGAGGGCACCTGCTACGTAACGCGCCAGGCTGTGCACACGCCCGCTGCGGTACGCAAGGCCAAGAAAGCCCTCGAGAAGGCCTTTGCCAACTCTATGGCTGGCAAGGGGACTAGCGTCGTGGAGATCGTCGCTACCTGCAACTCGGGCTGGAAGATGACCCCCGATGAGGCCAACAAATGGATGGTAGAGCACATGTTCGCTCAGTATCCACTTGGCGATCTCAAGGATAGATAAGACAACCTGCTAACCCTACAGATATACATAACTAGTATGACAAACGAAATCATCATCGCCGGCTTCGGCGGTCAGGGTGTTCTCTCGATGGGTAAGATCCTTGCCTATTCGGGGCTGATGGAGGACAAGGAGGTTAGCTGGATGCCCTCGTACGGGCCCGAGCAGCGAGGTGGTACGTCCAACGTTACGGTCATCGTCAGCGACGATGCCGTGAGCTCACCCGTAGTTAATGACTACGACATCGTAGTGGCGCTCAACCAGCCTTCGCTCGACAAGTTTGCCCCTCACGTGAAGCCTGGGGGCGTACTCATCTACGACAGCAACGGTATCCACCACGTGCCCGAGCGTACCGACATCGAGACCTACGAGGTCGATGCTACCGATGAGGCTACGCGTATGGGCAATCAGAAGGTATTCAACATGCTCATCCTAGGGGCTCTGCTGGCAGCACGCCCTATTCTCAAGCTCGAGAGCATCGAGAAGGGGCTCATGAAGTCGCTCCCCGAGCGACACCACAAGCTCATCCCGATGAACATGGAGGCACTATCGCGTGGGGCTGAGCTCCTCAAGCGCAAGTAGCCCTGCCTATATGTGCGGTGCTTGGCCACCGCCCCCTATGCCTAGAGGCTGTGCTCCATGCGAGCACAGCCTCTAGGTGTATGTAGCCCCTCTACCTCTTGGGGGGGGTGCCTCTCGGAGGTGTCGGTAGGAGCTATTTTGGTGTGGTCGAGCTCTCATGGTGTGGGAGCAAAGCAAAGATTTTGTACCTTTGTGCATAATGTAGCAAAATTTATAGCAGTCTATACGAAAAGATGACAACGAACAAGAAGACGAGAGCCGCGATCATCGGCTATGGCAATATCGGTAGGTACACGCTCGAGGCCCTCGAGGCCGCTGCGGACTTTGAGGTAGCGGGCGTAGTGCGTCGCAACCCTGCCGACATACCGCACGAGCTCCAGCCCTACCGCGTCGTAGGGGCTATCGAGGAGCTCGACGATGTGGATGTGGCTATCATCTGCTCGCCCACCCGTCAGGTGGAGGCTACGGCCCTCGCTATCCTCGAGCGTGGCATCGCCACGGTGGATAGCTACGACATCCACGGCGGTATAGTGGCTCTACGTGCCTCCCTCGGGGCTGCGGCACGCCAGAGTGGTACGGTAGCTGTCATCGCGGCAGGCTGGGATCCTGGGAGCGACTCCGTGGTGCGCACCCTCATGGAGGCTATCGTCCCCAAGGGGATCACCTACACCAACTTTGGCCCTGGTATGAGTATGGGGCACACCGTAGCCGTCAAGGCCATCGCTGGAGTGCGCAGAGCCCTCTCTATGACCATTCCTACCGGTACGGGTATTCATCGCCGTATGGTGTACATCGAGCTGGAGGATGGCTATTCGGCCGAGGCCGTTAGTGCCGCTATCAAGGCCGACGACTACTTTGCGCACGACGAGACGCACGTCTCCGTAGTAGAGAGCGTGGAGGCACTCATCGATATGGGGCATGGCGTCCATATGGTACGCAAGGGCGTATCGGGGCAGACGCAGAACCAGCTCCTAGAGTTTGGCATGAAGATCAACAACCCTGCCCTCACAGCACAGATACTAGTGGCTGCTGCACGTGCAGCTCTCCGCCAGCAGCCCGGATGCTACACGATGCAGGAGATCCCCGTCATCGACCTATTGCCTGGTGAGCGCGAGCAGTGGATCGCCAAGCTCTGCTAGTGCGTAGATCATCTCACTCCTAACAGCAAGTACAGATCTCTATGTGGCTAAGTGCGATAACCTGGGACGTATCTCCCGTGATCTTCGAGATCCTAGGGCGAGAGGTGCGCTGGTATGGGCTACTCTTCGCTCTAGGGCTGGTGGTGCTAGGGCCCATGATGGCCGAGCGTATGTGGCGCCACGAGCGTCTCAATGCCGATTGGCTCAATAGCCTCTTCGTCTACGTCGCCATAGGTACCGTGGTCGGGGCTCGCCTCGGGCACGTCCTCTTCTACTCTCCAGAGTACTACTTGGCCAACCCGATAGAGATCCTCTACATCTGGGAGGGGGGGCTAGCTAGCCATGGAGGCACGCTCGGCATCATCATAGCAGTGTGGCTGTACTCTAGACGTATAACGAGGCGTAGCATGCTCTTCGCCCTCGATCGTATCGCTGTCCCCACGGGGCTTGTCGCAGCGATGATTAGATTGGGCAACTTGATGAATAGCGAGATCTTCGGCCACCCTACCGATCGCCCTTGGGGCTTCCGCTTCGTGCGCTCCGAGGAGTATCATGCCCTAGTCCCCGATGGAGTCTTGGGATGCCACCCTACACAGATCTACGAGGCTCTTGCCTACCTCGTGGTCTTCGGTATCTGTCTATGGCTCTACTGGCGTAGAGACTGGGCGCGTCGCTACGAGGGGCTCATCTTCGGCTTCTTCCTCACAGCGGTCTTTGGCTTCCGCCTCCTCGTGGAGAGCTTCAAGAACGTACAGGTGGCCTCGGAGCTGGAGATGATCGCCTCTATCGGGCTCAATATGGGGCAGGTGCTTAGCATTCCCTTCGTTCTAGTGGGCATCGTACTCGTAGTGCGTGCCCTGCGCCATCCGCTCGCCTCGGCAAACTAAGCAATAAATACAAAAACTCTATAGAATAGAAATCTATGTACAAGGTACCGCAGGTAACAGAGAACGTCTACTACGTAGGCGTCAATGACCGCACCAAGCATCTCTTTGAGAACATGTGGCCGTTGCCCTATGGCGTGTCTTACAACTCGTATCTCATCGTCGACGAAGAGACTACCCTCATCGATACGGTCGATGTGTGCTACTCCGACGTCTTCTTTCACAAGCTAGAGACCGTCCTAGGCGATCGTCCTCTCGACTATCTTATCGTCAATCACATGGAGCCCGACCATGGTGGCTCTATCGGGCTACTGCGCAAGCGTTACCCCAATGTCAAGATCATCGGCAACAAGAAGACCTTCGATATGCTCAAGGGCTACCACGGCATCACCGAGGGGCTCATCGAGGTGAAGAGTGGCGATGCCCTGCGTGTCGGCTCGCACGAGTTTAGCTTCATGCTTGCCCCTATGGTACACTGGCCCGAGGTGATGTTTACCTACGAACAGTCCAAGAAGATCCTCTTCTCTGCCGATGCCTTCGGTACGTTCGGAGCCCTCAATGGGCAAGTCTTCGACTACGAAGCCGATCTCGACCACTACCTAGCCGAGATGCACCGCTACTACAGCTGTATCGTGGGCAAGTATGGCAACTTCGTGCAGAAGGCCCTCAAGAACATGACCGAGCAGGGTCTAGAGGTAGACTTCGTGTGCCCTACGCATGGTGTCGTGTGGACAGCCAAGCACTTCCCCGAGGCACTACGCATCTACGACACCCTCAGCCGCTACGAGGCCGAGGATGGCGTCGTGATCCTCTATGGCTCGATGTATGGCAATACCGAGCAGCTTGCCGATGTCGTGGCCCAAAGCCTCTCGCAGGCTGGTATCCGCCGTATCGTGTGCCACAACGTGAGCAAGAGCGACCCCTCACATATCCTCTCGGATATCTTCCGTCACAGGGCACTCATCGTCGGTAGCCCCACCTACTGTGGCTCCGTCTTCACCCCTATCGAGCATATCCTCAACCTAGTGCGCCTGCGCGACGTCAAGAACCGCCTCTACTCGGCCTTCGGGTCGTACACCTGGGCTCCTGCTGCTGTCAAGCAGCTAGTGCCCTTCGCAGAGGAGATGGGATGGACGCTCGTAGGCTCTCCAGTGGAGCTCAAGATGGCCGATCTCCCCTCTGTCATCGATGCCGCCTGGGCTCTAGGGCAGGAGGTGGCCGCTGCACTCAAGGCCGAGGCCCAATAGACACATCATCTGCTACTTCTTATATCGCATTAGTATGAGACTAATCATTCAGCCCGACTATCAAGGCATCTCACGCTGGGCTGCCGACTACGTCATCGCACGCATTGCGGCAGCGGCTCCCACCGCCGATCGCCCCTTTGTGCTAGGCCTGCCTACAGGCTCCTCGCCTCTAGGGATGTACAAGGCTCTCGTGGAGGCTTACCAGGCTGGGCGTGTGTCGTTTGAGCACGTTGTTACCTTCAATATGGATGAGTACATCGGCTTGCCTCGCGACCACGAGCAGAGCTACCACAGCTTCATGTGGACCAACTTCTTTGGCCACATCGACATCAAGCCTGCCAACGTCCATATCCTCGACGGCATGGCTCCCGACCCTCTTGCCGAATGTGCTGCCTACGAGGAGGCTATCAAGGCCGCTGGCGGTATCGATCTCTTCCTCGGAGGTATCGGGCCCGATGGCCATATCGCCTTCAACGAGCCTGGCTCTTCGCTCTCATCACGTACACGGGTCAAGACACTGACTACCGATACGATCATCGCCAATAGTCGCTTCTTCGAGGGCGATGTCAATAAGGTGCCCAAGACGGCTATGACCGTAGGTGTGGGTACCGTGATGGATGCTCGCGAGGTGCTCATCCTCGTCAACGGGCATAGCAAGGCGCGTGCGCTACAGCAGGCCGTCGAGGGGAGTGTCAACCAGATGTGGACGATCACGGCCCTGCAGATGCACCCCCGTGGCATCATCGTGGCAGACGAAGCAGCCTGTGCCGAGCTCAAGGTAGGGACTTACCGCTACTTCAAGGACATCGAGCGAGGCAACCTCTAGCCCTCTGTAGTAGCCATATTCGCCCCTCTAAGCCCCCGATACTAATATAAATGTGGTAATGCAGGGGCAATTGATACAAATCTTCTCATATTCTAGTTCCAAAATTTGGTTGGAGCAAGGAAAAGATGTATTTTTGGGGTCAAATGGGTATGTGTCTTTGCCCCTCTTGGGGCCTGCTCCTCGTGGTATTGGGGAGTGTGGCAGAGAGAGTTGGTCGTAGGGTATTCCCTAGTCGGTAGTCGCCTTAGCCGAAGGCCCCCTCTATCAGCGAGGGGCAATAGGGTAGGCGGTATTGCCGTTGATGTTGGTATAAGGAAAGAAGTATAATAAGATAACAATCAAATAATTCACAAAAATTAAAAGCACGATGAAAAAGTTTTTTGCATCAATTGCATGTGTTGCTATTCTCGCTGTTAGCTTCAGCGCAACAGCTCTAGCACAAGAACCCGTAGCTACGGACTCTGCTGCAGCTCCTGCTACTGAGACGGTGGTCGACTCTGCTGCTGCGGCGCCTGCTCCTGCTGAGCAACCTGCAGAGGCTGCTGCTCCCGCAGCCCAAGAAGCTGGCTTCCACCAGGCTCTCAAGAACAAGTTCATCGAGGGTGGTGCAGACTTCATGTCTACGATTGCTATCGCACTCGTACTCGGTCTGGCTATCTGCCTAGAGCGTATCATCTACCTCAACCTCGCAGACACCAACCCCGACAAGATGCTTGCCGAGATCGAAGCTGCTCTCGATAAGAACGATGTAGAAGGTGCCAAGGCTATCGCTCGCGACACTCGCGGTCCCATCGCCTCTATCGCCTATCAGGCACTGCTTCGTGCTGACCAGGGTATCGATGTGGTAGAGAAGTCTGTAGTATCCTATGGTGGTGTACAGGCTGGTCTACTCGAGAAGAACCTCTCATGGATCACGCTCTTCATCGCTATGGCTCCTTCTCTCGGCTTCCTTGGTACGGTAGTAGGTATGGTTATGGCCTTCGACGACATCGAGAAGGCAGGGGACATCAGCCCAACGGTAGTAGCTGGTGGTATGAAGGTGGCTCTGATCACCACGATCGGTGGTCTCGTAGTAGCACTTATCCTTCAGCTCTTCTACAACTACATCCTCTCTCTTGTGGAAGGCATCATCAACCGCATGGAAGATGCTAGCATCACGGTGCTTGACCTCATCGTGAAGCGCGACCTCAAGAAGCAAGGTAAGTAATCATCGCCCCATCATTAACCACAGAGAATTATAATCAAATGGCTGTAACAACGATACGAAAGGTATCTAGCTACACGCTGTCGGCTCTCATGCTCATTAGCCTGATCATCTTTGCGCTCTTCTTCTTTGGGGGCACGGAGCAGGTGACGACTACGGGCACTGCAGAGTACCTCAGCTACAAGCTGACCGATCCACTCCTATTCTGGTCGTACATCCTGCTGGCCGTAGCGGCTCTAGCAGCGGTGGTATTCGCCCTCAAGGGCTTCATCGACACGTTCTCTCGCGACTCCAAGGCTGGTATGATGTCTCTAGCAGGTGTGGGTGCATTCGCAGCTCTACTGCTGATCACATACTTCGCTGGTGATAGCACGCCTATCGCAGGCCTCAACGCAGCAGCACAGAAGTTTAACACTCCAGGCTGGCTTCAGACCACAGACATGTGGCTGTACTCATCGTACATCCTCCTAGTGCTGTGCGTTATAGCGGCTGTATTTGGTGCTACCAAGAAGGTCCTCAATCGATAAGTAGTAACCCCAAGAACAAAAACAAGAAGCATTATGGCAAAAAGAAATAGAAAGACTCCTGGTATCAACGGATCGTCTTCGGCCGACATCGCTTTCATGTTGCTCATCTTCTTCTTGGTTACTACCTCGATGGATACCGATAAGGGTCTTAAGCGTCGTCTCCCACCCCTGGCTCCCAAGCAGCAGCAGGAGCGCCCCGTTGAGATCAACGAGCGCAACATCATGCGTCTGCTGGTGAACCGCGCCAACGAGATCTCGATCTCCAAGAAGGGGCAGGTGATCCCCGTGACGCTTGAGACGCTCAAGGACAGGACTGTAGAGTTTATCATGAACCCCACCGACAGCCCCGATCTGCCCGACAAGGAAGTCCGCGAGTGCGGTATCCTCGGCAAGCAGCGCGTGGTAACGGCTAGCTACGCCATCTCGCTCAAGAGCGAGATCGAGACGAACTACCAGACGTTCGTGAGCGTTCAGAATGAGCTCCTCAGAGCATACAAGGAAGTGTGGAACATCTACGCCAAGAAGTCATTCGGACGCGAGTACGATGCCCTCACCCCCACGCAACAGAAGGCTGTCAATGAGGCATACCCCATGCACATCTCAGAGATGCCATTGTCCAACCTCGAAAAGAAGAAGTAAGAGTAATGGGTAAGTTTAGTAAAGCAGGCGGGCGCGAAATGCCCGAGTTGAATACGTCATCACTGCCTGACCTTGTATTCGCGTTCCTCTTCTTCATCATGATGGTTACGTCAATGCGTGAGGTAACGCCCAAGATCAGCTATAGCAACCTGCCTCAGGCGACGGAGCTCGACAAGCTCGAGGAGAAGTCGCTCGTAACGTTCATCTACATCGGTAAGCCTACGGAAGCCTATCGTCATATGTATGGTAGCAACTCTGCTATCCAGCTCAACGACCAGGTAACGCAGAACGCTAGCGCAGTGTACAACTACGTGAAGCAAGCCGAAGGTAAGATCCGTGACGACCGCAAGAAGCTCATGCAGGTATCTATCAAGGGTGATCGCGACACGAAGATGAACATCATCTCGGAAGTCAAGGAAGAGCTACGCCGTGCAGATGCACTCAATGTAGTGTATTCGGCTCGTCAATCTGTCGATCGCACGAAGTAATCTCTCTCCCCCCCATCAATGAGACGAGAGGCTACCGCCCCCGAGTGGGTGGTAGCCTCTCGTCTTTGTCCCTATGTGCTGGCTCTCGCTTCGCTGTGAGGTGCTCGACTACTGCATGATGGGTCGATACCGGTCTCTCAAACGCTCTATCCCCCCTACAGCACCGAGGTGCTGTAGGGGGGATAGAGCGTTTGAGAGGCTAGGGGAGAGGGGAGAGATGGCTCTCCCCGACCTCTAGCTAGAGCAGACGCTGTGAGCGCTGGATGAAGTTGGCTAGAGCCTCGCCTGTCAGCAGCCCACTACCTAGTAGGGCTAGGTCTACGAGCTGACCTACGAGGTCGTTGCCAGAGCCATAGGCTGCGAGCTCGCTCTTGATCTTGCCCTCGAGCTCGGCCTGACGATAGGTGAGAGCCTCTAGGGCTTCGCGCTCCTCGGTCGTGATCTCCTCGGGCTTCTTGCCCTCCTGAGCCTTGCGAGCGGTCTCCACCTCGGCTGTCTGGCTAGCGAGCTCGGCACGTAGGCTGGCTAGCGAGCCCTCGAGAGCCTTGCCTTCGTCCTCGAGGACACGGCGGATGAGCGCGTGGTCGGCATTGAGTACTATGGTGTGGCTATCGGGCATCTCGCCATAGAAGCTCATACCAGGCTGCATGCGTGCCATCTCCTGCATACGGCGCATGAACTCGCCCTGCGTGATCAGCACAGCATCGGCATCGGCACCGAGGGCCTCGAGTGCGATGTGGAAGTGCTTCTTGTCGCTACTAGGCACGCGCCCACCGAAGATCTGCTCTAGCCTGCGCTGCTCGTCTGCCGATAGCTGTACCTGGCTCGTGTCGCCCTTGGCGATGAGCTTATCGATCGAGTCGCTATCCACGCGCACGAAGCGAGTCTTCTCGAGCTTGTGCTCGAGCTGGCCAAGTGCATGTACATCGAGGGGGCCGTCCATCAGTAGTACGGAGTAGCCTCTAGCCTCAGCGCGCTGGATGTGGCTATAGAGGGCATCCTTGTCGTCGGCATACAGCACTACGAGCTGGCCATCCTTGTCGGTCTGCTCGCTACCTATCAGCGTACGATACTCCTCGAGGGTGTAGCGAGTGCCATGTATATCGGTGAGGAGGACGAACTTCTGAGCCCTGTCGTAGAACTTCTCATCGCTCAGCATACCATACTGCACGAAGAGCTTGAGGCTCTCCCACTTCTCCTCGTAGAGGGCGCGCTCGTTGCGGAAGAGTTCGTCGAGCCTATCGGCCACCTTCTTGGTGATGTGGTTGGAGATCTTCTTGACCTGAGCATCGCTCTGTAGGTAGCTACGCGATACGTTGAGGGGGATGTCGGGCGAGTCGAGCACGCCGTGTAGCAGGGTCAGATACTCGGGTACTATGCCGTCTACCTCCTCGGTCACGAAGACTTGGTTGCAGTAGAGCTGTATCTTGTTGCGCTGTAGGTCTACTTGTCCAGGCTTGATGCGAGGGAAGTAGAGGATACCGGTTAGGTTGAAGGGGTAGTCCACATTGAGGTGGATCCAGAAGAGGGGCTCGTCCATCTGCGCTGGGTAGAGCTGACGATAGAATGCCTTGTAGTCGTCGGCTGTCAGCTCGCTGGGCTTCTTGGTCCAGGCTGGGTGGGTGTCGTTGATCTGATTGTCCTCATCGGTATCCTGATACTTGCCATCGCGCCACTCTTGCTTCTTGCCGAAGACTACAGGGATGGTCAAGAACTTGCAGTACTTGTTGAGTAGCCCCTCGATGCGTCCCTTGTCGAGAAACTCCTTGCTCTCCTCATCGATGTGTAGCACGATGTCGGTACCACGCTCGGCCTTGTCGACCTCCTCGAGGGTGTACTCGGGCGAGCCGTCGCAGCTCCACTTGACAGCTTGGGCCCCATCGCGGTAGCTCCTAGTGATGATGTCTACGCGCTTGGCCACCATGAACGATGAGTAGAACCCGAGCCCGAAGTGCCCGATGATGGCCACCTTGTCGTCCTTGTACTTGTCAAGAAACTCTTCGGCTCCCGAGAAGGCGATCTGATTGATGTACTTGTCTACCTCCTCGGCCGTCATACCGATACCGCTGTCGCTCACCGTGATGGTGCCAGCCTCGCTGTCGATAGCGATGCGTACCTGCAGATCGCCTAGCTCGCCCTGATACTCGCCTACGCTCGATAGGGCACGGAGCTTCTGGCTAGCATCGACTGCATTGCTCACGAGCTCGCGCAGGAAGATGTCGTGCTCGCTGTAGAGAAACTTCTTGATAACGGGGAAGATGTTCTCACTCGTTACCCCGATCTTACCGTTTTTACTCATTATTATATTAGGTTGTTTGTTTGCTCCCTGCTCTGTGGCAAACCTAGTGCCACGGCCTATTCTCTGCCACACTGTCAGCCTCGACGTGAGGTGCCAGGGTGAGGCTATCGGAGTGGTGGGGTCAAAATCATCGATGTTTTTGGCGAATAAGTTCGATGTTTTTGAGGAAAATCATCGATGTTTTTGGAGCAAAAGATCGATGTTTTTGAGGGAAATCATCGATCTTTTGGGAGGCTTGCTCTAGGTTCGTCGTCCATGCACTACCGATATGATGCCTTTGGGAGGCATGTGTGTAGCGGTGTTGCATTACGAGCATATATTGTATCTGCTAGGAAAAGCCTCCTCCAATTTTGTACATTGGGGGGATATCCCTATATTTACATCGTAGAGCACTGGGTACGTGGCTATATATAGATGAGCTGGCTTGGTGTGATGCATTCATTGGTGCTTTATGAGGTGCTTGTGCTTGTGTTTTTTTTGAAATCTCTTTGGCGGCCTTGTCTGTGTGTCAAGTAAACTTTTCTAGAGTGCCCTCTGAGCAAGGAGCACAGGATGGAGACCTCGCTTCTTATGTACTATTTGCGCTCAAGTGATAATTGTTGGTGTAAAATAACGATATTATGAGATTGTTGATCAAAGTTCTTGTGGTTGTGAGCACTCTGCTGGCTCCGTTCATCTCTCATGCTCAGGAGAGTGAGACCTATTTCTTCTTGGGGAATATCTATTGCCAAGACAAGCATGGTGAAGAACAGCGTTTCCCCTATCTCCCTGTGGCTATGGCGAGGCAGGATGCCCCCGATCGAGTGCTGGCTGTGATGATGAGCAATGCAGTGGGCGAGGTCTCGTTTCGCGGTGTCCCCATGGATATATCTAGGAGCTATATCTTCACGATAACGCTTCCGAGTGGGACTTATCGCTTTCTGTTTAGTGGTATTCCCAGTCCCACCTTCGAGAGTGGGAATGTCAGCATACACATGAAGCTCGATAGCCTAGAGAAGTATCTGACGCTACGCACGATCGTCCCTGCCAAGGAGCACCACGACCGATTGGCCCTAGATGTGGCGACCGAGGCGATCCAAGGCGCAACGCGAAGCGGGGTAGCAATAGCCGACAAAGCGGGGCTAAACTATCGCCTCTTCCTCAGTGGGCGAGCCGTACGGGGCAAGAAAATGACAGATGCTCTGGCGGGGATTCATGCAGGCCTGATAGAGAAGATCGTTATCACCCACCCGACCCATGAGAATGACTACTTCGCGGGCTCGATCGACTTCGTCGTGGATGTAGGCAAGCGTCTGCGCATCGAGCCTACTACCTATACATTGCCACGCTTGCCATGAGGTTCAGAGATAGTATCTTGTGCGCCCTATGCCTCTTGTCTAGCCTCGTGGGGAGGGCACAGGTGGAGCTTAGGGGGCGTGTGCTCGCAGACGCCAGTGGAGAGGCGATCGCCTTTGCGTCCGTTGTGCTGACGAGCGAGCGAGATAGCACCCTCGTCTTGCGAGGTATCACAGACCTGCAGGGAGGCTACGCCTTCTCGCCCGTGCAGGTGGGGCGCTATCGCCTCAGTATCCAATGTCTCGGCTACTCAGCACTCCAGCGGCCGATACGTGTCGTCTTGCCCAGTAGCGGGCGCATCGTGGAGGTCGTCGATAGGATGTCGGAGGACGTGCGTGCCCTCGACGATGTGGTGGTAGAGGGTGTTGCTTCACGACAGGCCATTGATCATCGGAGCTTTCGCTTTGGCGATGCGGCCGTCAAGGGTGCCTTGCATAGCTACGATCTGCTCAAGACGCTACCTGTGGTGCAGGTGGACGTGATGGAGGATAGGCTCAAGGGGCTCATGGGCGGAGCGGTACAGCTGTTGATCAACGGCGTGCGAGCGACCCCGAGCGATGTGCGCCTAGTGCCCAAGGAGAAGATCAAGCGCGTAGAGGTGTATGACATACCTCCCGCGCGGTATCGGCATGTGGAGTGCGTCATCAACATCATCACGGCCAACCCCGAGGATGGCTACCAGCTAGGCGGGTCGCTCCATCACGCCTTGGCTACAGGCTTTGGCGATGACAATCTGTATGCCTCGTTGGTTAGGGGGCGGCACAAGGTAGGCCTCGAGTATGCACTTAACTATCGAGACTATCGCCTCCGCGAGATGCACTCTACCTATCGCTACGCCCTAGCAGGGCAGGATGCTCGCTATACATACACCGACCACGAGCGTTTTGGCTACACCACCCATTCGCCTGTGCTGAAGTATGCGTATGTGCAGGAGGGGCGTAGCCTGTGGGAGGCTCGGCTACGCCCTAGCTTCGAGCGTCGCTTCTCGGACAAGGCCGGCATGGGCTCCTACCTGCTAGATGGAGCCGAGCACCAACGGCTAACGACCCAGGGATACAATAGGATACAGCAATTTAACCCCTCGATCGACCTATATCATTGGCGCAAGATAGGGGACAAAGACGAGCTAAGTGTCAATGCGGTAGGGACTGCCTTCTCTACCAAGCGACAGACTGCGCACAGAGAGGATGATGAGGCCACCCAGCTTCTCAACTACGAGGACTTTATGGATCTGGCCAACAAGAAGCAGTCCCTCATCTTAGAGCTGGCTCATCAGAGGGCTACCTCCTCTCTGCGCTGGAGTAGTGGCTATCGCGGAGAGCTGTCGTACCTGCACTCTCGGGTGACCAACTACTTTGGCGCGATCGACTACAGCAGCCGCTCGCTCGTGCACTATGCCTATAGCGAGGTGTCGGGCAAGTATCAGCGCCTCCTCTATCGCGTTAGCTTGGGGCTAACGCACTCCACCAACATCTCTAGCTATCGTAGCTACAGACACCTCGCCTTCACGCCCAAGGTGATGCTCGGCTACACACTAGGACGTAGGAGCGCGCTTCGCGTGATGTACGACGAGTTCCCAGTCTTCCCCGACCTCCCCAAGCTGAGTAGCAACCGCGAACGAGAGTCCAAGGATATTGTCTCCATGGGCAACCCTCTCCTAGAGAATGAGATGGTGAGGAAGATAACCGCCATGTACAGCTATCGAGGACGAGTGGTCGACCTCAGCCTAGTAGGGGCATATATCCATACTAGGGCTCCGCACGTCTCTATCTCAGTACTAGAGGGCGAACGCTACCTGCTCAGGCCCATCAATGGCGACTACGATAGGACTATTGGAGGAGGGATTAAGCTCCGTGTTAGCCCTCTCGGAGGTGATGTGCTACGGCTAGATGCCTTGCTACTGCCTATGTATAGCCAGCTACGAGCCCATGGGCTCAGCTATACACATCGCTCCTGCCACACAGAGCTGAGTGCCTCGCTACAGTGGCGAGGAGTGGATATGTACTACAAGCTCGTGCTCCCTAGCTATGGTGCCCGCGGAGGCTATGCCTCTCGGACTGAGGCTGAGCATACCCTCTATATGGCTTACAAACTGAAGCGTTGGCGAGTGTTCGCCAGTATGCTCTTCATCGGGCAGCCTGCGCACTACCATACCTATACGCTGGGGGCGCCTCTAGTGTATTCCTCTAGAGCCAGCTGGATACACGACAATAAGAATATGCTCACCCTAGGGGTGGCGTATCACTTCTCCGTGGGCAAAGACAAGGAGTACACCAAGAGCCTCAACAACCAAGACACTGCTGCCCCCACCATCTAAGACTAATGAGGCCTCGCTAGGTGAAATATAGAGCGCATTCAGTGGCGCGGTGTTGTATGTGTCGAGGGTACAGGGGCTATCATATACTACAGCTGTAGCGATGACGTAGGAGGTGTGTGTCGATATGGATGGTTGTCGCTCTACGCATCCTCTATTGTCTGTATGGCGAGCTGGATTTGGATGGCGTTTCAGATCTTCTCAAGTCATACTACACCGAGCGTGGGAGGCTACATACCTATACGCCTGGAGGAGGTAAGGTGAACCCTGAGAAGTTGATGCGACACTACACTATAGGATAGGCTCACCCTCGTTGCGTACAAGGGGACGTCTGACGAATTCACCCAATACTTCCAGCGCAAGAAGTAGGGCAGTGGATGCCTTGGCTATACTAGTGGAGACACCACAGGAGGTAGAGCCTCTCTGTGGTGTCTCTGTTCGTTGGCGTCGGTAGGGGTAGGGATGGAGTAGCTAGATGTTTGGTGTAGAATAATTTTTAGTCGAAAAGGGAGAGGAGCTTTGCAGGTTTGGAAAAAGTAGCTATATTTGCAGTCGATTAGCCAAGTAGGCAAGTCAATTGAGCTCACTCTCTCGTAGGGTTGGCTAAAGGTTAAGAGCCTCACAAATAGGCTGATGTAGCTCAGGGGTAGAGCACTTCCTTGGTAAGGAAGAGGTCACGGGTTCAAATCCCGTCATCAGCTCTGCCGTAGAGAGGCGAGTGTGCTTGATATAGTTTTAGAAACTAGATATAGAAAACAAATAAGGTTATGGCAAAAGAAACATTTAACAGATCGAAGCCTCACGTGAACGTAGGTACGATCGGTCACGTGGACCACGGTAAGACTACTCTTACTGCGGCTATCACCACTGTGCTTGCTAAGAAGGGTCTCTCTGAGCTCCGCTCATTCGACTCTATCGACAACGCTCCCGAGGAAAAGGAGCGCGGTATCACGATCAACACTTCGCACGTTGAGTACGAGACTGCTAATCGTCACTACGCACACGTAGACTGCCCAGGCCACGCCGACTATGTGAAGAACATGGTAACGGGTGCTGCTCAGATGGACGGTGCTATCATCGTGGTAGCTGCTACTGACGGTCCTATGCCTCAGACTCGTGAGCACATCCTGCTCGCTCGTCAGGTGAATGTGCCTGCTCTCGTTGTGTTCATGAACAAGTGCGACGTTGTTGATGACGAAGAGATGCTCGAGCTTGTAGAGATGGATATGCGCGAGCTCCTTTCATTCTACAACTTCGATGGCGACAACACGCCCGTTATCCGTGGTTCTGCCCTCGGTGCGCTCAATGGTGAGCCCCAGTGGGAAGAGAAGGTGATGGAGCTGATGGATGCAGTAGACACTTGGATCCCACTGCCTCCACGCGACATCGACAAGCCATTCCTCATGCCTGTGGAAGACGTGTTCTCTATCACGGGTCGTGGTACGGTGGCTACTGGTCGTATCGAGACGGGTGTTATCCACACTGGCGATGAAGTACAGATCATTGGTCTAGGTGCAGAGGGTCTCAAGAGCGTTGTGACTGGTGTGGAGATGTTCCGCAAGATCCTCGACGAGGGTCAGGCTGGTGACAACGTAGGTCTTCTCCTGCGCGGTATCGACAAGAACGAGATCAAGCGCGGTATGGTGATCGCTAAGCCTGGTCAGGTGAAGCCTCACTCTAAGTTCAAGGCTGAGGTGTATATCCTCAAGAAGGAAGAGGGTGGTCGCCACACGCCATTCCAGAACAAGTATCGTCCTCAGTTCTACATCCGTACGCTCGACGTAACTGGTGAGATCACGCTGCCCGAAGGCACCGAAATGGTAATGCCTGGTGACAACGTAACGATCACTGTAGACCTGATCTATCCCGTAGCCTGCAACGTGGGTCTGCGCTTCGCTATCCGCGAAGGTGGCCGTACGGTAGGTGCTGGTCAGATCACTTCACTCGAAGACTAATCTCTGCCCTCGCTCGTAGGGCGCAGATATAGAGGCTCGGCTTGCCGAGGGTAGGCCGAGCCTCTCATCTACGGGTTTAGCTCAGTTGGTAGAGCACTGGTCTCCAAAACCAGGTGTCGGGAGTTCGAGTCTCTCAACCCGTGCCAAGAATACGGAAACAATGAGTATAGTAAGTAAGATAGGAGGGTCTATTCGAGACTCGTACACAGAGCTTACACAGAAAGTAACATGGCCTACTCGTCAGGAGCTGACGGGTAGTGCTGTCGTTGTGATGATAGCTTCCCTTATCATAGCGCTATTTGTTGCTTTGGTGGATATGTCGTTTGACAATATCCTGACTTTCGTGTATAGTCTCCTGGGTGCCCGCTAGTACGTAATGGCTGAAGTAGTAGAAAAGAAATTCTATGTGCTCCGTGCCGTCAGTGGCAAGGAGTATAAGGTGCGCGAGCAGCTTGAGGCGGAGATGAGGCTCACAGAGCTTGGTCAGTACGTCTCTATGGTGTTCGTCCCCACAGAGAAGATCGTTACTCAGCGTAACGGCAAGAAGGTAATCAAGGAGCGTCCTAGTCTTCCTGGGTACGTGATCGTGGAGGCCATACTCGTGGGGGAGGTAGCGCATAGACTGCGCAATATCCCCAACGTGATAGGCTTCCTAGGGGGCAATCGGGGAGGTGACCCCGAGCCCATGCAGCGTGCCGAGGTGGAGCGTCTGATGAGGCTTGCCGATCAGGAGGCCGAGAGCGAGGGCGAGTTTGATCTCGACCTCTATGTCGGCGACATCGTTAGGGTAACGGACGATGCCTTCGCAGGTTGTGAGGCAGTAGTCGAGGAGGTAACGCCCGAGAAGCGTAGGCTCCGCGTTATGGTGAAGATGTTTGGTCGCAAGATCCCTCTCGAGCTCAGCTATTCTCAGGTAACGAAGGAGTAGGCTTGTTACGGAGCATGCTCTCTCGTGCGTAGTGTATCACACTAACTAAATTAGAAAGAAACAATGGCTAAAGAAGTTGCTGGACAACTAAAACTGCAAATCAAGGGTGGTGCAGCCAATCCATCGCCCCCCGTAGGCCCCGCTCTCGGTGCCAAGGGTATCAATATAATGGAGTTTTGCAAGCAGTTCAATGCCAGAACTCAGGACCAGGCAGGTAAGATCCTCCCCGTAGTGATCACCTACTATGCCGATAAGAGCTTTGACTTCATCGTCAAGACTCCCCCTGTAGCTATTCAGCTCAAGGAAATCACTAAGCTGAAGAGCGGTTCCGCTCAGCCCAACCGCAACAAGTTGGCTGAGATCACGTGGGAACAAGTTCGCGCGATTGCTGCTGATAAGATCGTAGACCTCAACTGCTTCACCGTAGAGGCTGCCATGAAGATGGTCGCTGGTACGGCTCGCAGTATGGGTATCACTGTCAAGGGTGAATTCCCTGGGTAATAAAGGAGAGTCAAAGAAATGAGTAAACTGACAAAGAACCAAAAGATTGCTCTAAGCAAGATAGAACCCGGGAAGGCATATTCACTCGCAGAAGCCTCTGCACTGGTCAAGGAGATCACCCTGACCAAGTTTGACGCCTCTGTCGATGTCGATGTGCGCCTCGGTGTAGACCCTCGTAAGGCCAACCAGATGGTACGTGGCGTCGTAACGCTACCCCACGGTACTGGCAAGCAGGTACGTGTACTGGCTCTCTGTACTCCCGACAAGGAGGAGGAAGCTAAGGCTGCAGGTGCCGACTACGTAGGTCTCGATGAGTATATCGAGAAGATCCGCGGAGGCTGGACCGACATCGATGTGATCATCACCATGCCCGCTATCATGGGTAAGATCGGTGCCCTAGGGCGCGTGCTGGGTCCTCGTGGCCTAATGCCCAACCCCAAGAGTGGTACCGTGACCAACGAGGTGGGTGCTGCCGTCAAGGAGGTCAAGAGCGGTAAGATCGACTTCAAGGTCGACAAGACTGGTATCGTACACACGTCTATCGGCAAGTCCTCGTTCGCTGCCGAGCAGATCAAGGACAACGCTGCCGAGTTCATCTCTACGCTGATCAAGCTCAAGCCAACGGCTGCCAAGGGTACCTACATCAAGAGTATCTACATCTCTAGCACGATGAGCCCTGGTATCAAGGTAGATCCCAAGTCAGTAGAAGAATAAAGAAAGGAAAGTCATGAGAAAGGAAAATAAGGCCGTCGTAATCGAACAGATCAAGGGCTATCTCAATGAGTATCCACACTTCTATCTGGCCGATACTGAAGGGATGGATGCTGCCAAGACTGCCAACCTGCGTCGTCAGGCCAATGCAGCAGGCATCAAGCTCATCGTAGTGAAGAATACGCTCCTGCGCCGTGCTCTCAGCGAGGTAGAGGTAGACTATGCTCCCCTGTATAGTGCACTCAAGGGCAATACTACCGTGATGTTCGCGACGGTAGCTAACGCTCCCGCCAAGCTCATCAAGGAGCTCTCTAAGGACAAGAAGGTCGATAGCAAGATCCGCCTCAAGGCTGCCTATGCCGAGACGGGCTTCTATGGAGCCGACCAGCTCGATACCCTAGTGGCTATCAAGAGCAAGGAAGAGCTCGTGGCCGATGTGGTGGCACTCCTACAGTCGCCTATCCGCAATGTGCTCTCTGCCCTAGAGAACAAGGACAAAAGCGAAGAGGCTGCCGCTGAGTAAATAGCCCTCTATCCAATCATCAACAAGTAAAATAAAGAAACAAACAAAATATTATGGCAGATATCAAAGTTATCGCTGAAACGCTTGTAAACCTAACTGTAAAGGAAGTAAGCGAACTCGCAGCTATCCTCAAGGAGGAGTATGGCATCGAACCTGCAGCTGCAGCTGTAGTAGTAGCAGCTGGTGCTGCTGAAGGTGCTCAGGAAGAAGAAAAGACTTCTTTCGACGTGATCCTCAAGAGTGCTGGTGCTGCTAAGCTCCAGGTGGTGAAGGCCGTTAAGGAACACTGCGGTCTTGGCCTCAAGGAAGCTAAGGACATCGTAGACGCTGCTCCTGCCGCTGTGAAGGAAGGCGTAGACAAGGCTACTGCGGAAGCGGTTAAGAAGGCTCTCGAAGAGGCCGGCGCTGAAGTAGAGCTGAAGTAACGAAGCTCTTACCTGTGTAATAGCAGGCAATATTGGTTGAGATTCCTCGCAAGAGGAGTCTTAACCATTTCGTGTCTAATTCACGTTGTATCACTTACCCCATTATCGATGGCCTCAAACGTCAACCAATCGAGAATAAACTTTGCGACGATCAAGAACCCGTTGCAATTCCCGGATTTCCTCGAAGTCCAGCTCAAGTCTTTCCAAGATTTCTTCCAGCTGGACACGCCACCCGAGCGTCGTAAGAAGGAGGGTCTGTATAAGGTGTTTGCGGAGAATTTCCCTATCGCAGACACCCGAAACAACTTCGTCCTTGAGTTCCTAGACTACTACGTAGACCCTCCCAAGTACACGATCGAGGAGTGCCTAAGCCGTGGTCTCACCTACAGTGTGCCCCTCAAAGCCAAGCTCAAGCTCTACTGTACCGACCCCGACCACGAGGACTTTGCTACGGTGATCCAGGACGTATTCCTCGGCCCCATTCCCTATATGACCAGCTCTGGTACTTTTGTGATCAATGGTGCCGAGCGTGTCGTGGTATCGCAGCTCCATCGTTCGCCAGGGGTATTCTTTGGTACGAGTATGCACACGAGCCGTACGCAGCTCTATTCGGCGCGTATCATCCCCTTCAAGGGCTCGTGGATAGAGTTTGCCACGGACATCAACAACGCGATGTATGCCTACATCGACCGCAAGAAGAAGCTCCCCGTAACGACCCTACTGCGCGCCATAGGCTACGAGACCGACAAGCAGATCCTCGACCTGTTCAACCTCGCAGAGGAGGTGAAGGTGAGCAAGTCTACGCTCAAGAAGTACATCGGCCGTCGTCTCGCAGGGCGTGTCAATAAGACCTACATCGACGACCTCAGCGACGAGGATACGGGCGAGGTGGTGTCGATAGAGCGCACTACGGTGCTCATCGACCGCGAGGTAGAGCTCACCGAGGAGCATATCGATCAGATCCTCGAGGCTGGCACCAAGACCATCTTGCTACACCGCGAGGACAAGGCTAGTGGCGACTACTCGCTCATCTTCAATACGCTGCAGAAAGACCCCTGCAATAGCGAGCACGATGCACTCTACTACATCTATCGCCAGCTGCGCAATGCCGAGCCTGCCGATGAGGCCAATGCCCGTGAGGTCATCACCAACCTCTTCTTCTCGGACAAGCGCTACGACCTAGGCGATGTGGGCCGATACCGCATCAACAAGAAGCTCAACCTCTCTATCGACCCAGAGGTGCGCGTACTGACCAACGAGGACATCGTCGAGATCATCAAGTACCTCATCGAGCTAGTGAACTCCAAGGCTCAGGTAGACGACATCGACCACCTCTCCAATCGCCGTGTGCGCACCGTAGGTGAGCAGCTCTACAACCAGTTTGGGGTAGGCTTGGCACGTATGGCTCGCACAGTGCGCGACCGCATGAATGTGCGCGACAACGAGGTCTTCTCGCCTGTCGATCTGGTCAATGCCAAGACGCTATCGTCGGTCGTTAATTCGTTCTTTGGGACCAATGCACTCTCGCAGTTCATGGACCAGACGAACCCTCTCGCAGAGATCACGCACAAGCGTCGTATCTCGGCACTCGGCCCTGGCGGTATCAGTCGCGATCGTGCAGGCTTTGAGGTGCGAGACGTGCACTATACGCACTATGGTCGCCTCTGCCCCATCGAGACGCCTGAAGGGCCCAACATCGGCCTTATCTCCTCGCTCTGTGTCTATGCCAAGATCAACGAGCTCGGTTTCATCTCTACGCCCTACCGCAAGGTAACCAAGGGCAAGGTGGACTTCTCGGATGCTGGCCTAGCCTACTACACGGCCGAGGAAGAGGAAGACAAGATCGTGGCACAGGGCAACGCTCCTGTCGATGACAATGGTCGCTTCGTACGCGATCGTGTGAAGTCGCGCTTCGAGTCAGACTTCCCCGTGGTGTCGCCTGACGAGGTACACCTCATGGACGTGGCTCCCACACAGATCGCCTCTATCGCGGCCTCTCTGATCCCCTTCCTAGAGCACGACGATGCCAACCGTGCCCTCATGGGCTCCAACATGATGCGTCAGGCTGTGCCCCTCCTGCGCCCCGAGGCACCTATCGTAGGTACTGGGGTAGAGGCTCAGCTGGTACACGACTCTCGTACACAGATCGTCGCAGAGCGCTCTGGCGAGGTGGTGTATGTAGACGCCAACTATATCAAGGTCAAGTACGATCGTACGGACGAAGAGGCTTTCGTGAGCTTCGAGGATCCTATCACTACCTACGAGCTCCCCAAGTTTCGTAAGACCAACCAGAGCACCACGATCGACCTGCGCCCCATCTGCGCCAAGGGTCAGCGTGTAGCCGAGGGCGACATCCTTACCGAGGGATACTCAACGCAGGGTGGTGAGCTAGCTCTCGGGCGCAACGTGCAGGTGGCATACATGCCCTGGAAGGGCTACAACTACGAGGACGCTATCGTGCTCAACGAGCGTCTCGTACGCGAAGACTTCTTCACCTCTGTACACGTAGACGAGTATATCCTCGAGGTGCGCGAGACCAAGCGTGGCCTAGAGGAGCTCACCTCAGATATTCCCAACGTTAGCGACGATGCCACGCGCAACCTTGATGAGAATGGTATCATCCGCATCGGTGCTCGTGTAGAGCCTGGTGATATCCTCATCGGTAAGATCACGCCCAAGGGCGAGAGCGACCCCACACCCGAGGAAAAGCTCCTACGTGCTATCTTCGGCGACAAGGCTGGCGACGTCAAGGATGCTTCTCTCAAGGCCACTCCATCGCTACGAGGTGTGGTAGTGGATACTAAACTCTACTCCAAGGCCG
>JBHACB010000111.1:0-22845 GCA_041854325.1 Porphyromonas sp. | reverse complement strand
TTGCTGAGGTCTAGGTCGCGCTGTAGGTACTTGATAGACACGTAGCCTCGGTTGGCACTCAGGAGGTTCTGATGTAGGAGGCGGCTGAAGCGTACGTCGAGGTTTTGGCCCTCATACATTGACTCTACGCGCGCTGGGGCGATATGAAAGGCAAGCACATTGCCACTGGCGAAGTCGGGTATGATGTACGAGCGTACGAGGTCGTCGAGCTTGTTCACGTTGAGGGCAAAGAGAGCTTCCTGCGTGAGGGAGTAGTTGCCCGAGTAGAGGCCTCGAGCCGAGATGAGCCCGATGTTGGTCTTGAGTAGGTCTACAGCCCCTCCACCCTCTACGAAGGCGATCACCTCCTGGGCTGCCGCTAGAGCTTTGCTCATGCTCTCAGAGGTGCCAAACCACTGGTGCACACGAGCCTCGAGGGCACGCATGGCGTAGTAGTTGAGGTGGAGGTTGCGGTAGTTGTAGAAGCCGTCGGCATTGAGCTGGGCGTAGTCGCTAACGGGTTTCTTCTTGGTCAGAGGGTCGTTGTCGCGTAGTAGCTCGAGCGAAGCCTCTATGTCCTGCATCAATAGCTTGTACAGGTCGGCACCCGTCTGCTGTGGGGCTAGGTTTTTGCTCACACCCGTCACGTAGGGGATGGTGAGCTTGGCATTGAGCTCGGCTGTACGCTGGCTCCAGTTGCCGTAGCCGTACAGGCGTAGCAGGTCGAAGTGTAGCCAAGCGCGCACCCCGAGTAGCTCGCCACGTAGCACCGCGTAGTCGACGGGGTGTAGCTTGCCCTTGTTGGTCTCTAGGCTAGCGAGGGCGTCGTTGGCATTGACGATGACGTTGTAGGCCTTGGCCCAGGTGTCGCTGATGGCCGATAGCCAGCGTTTGCTCTTGTAGTTGTAGGCGAAGATCTCCGAGAGATCGGGGTCGTTGGAGGTCTCGTATTGGTGGGCGAGCATCTCGAGGGCGTACCAGCTGAGGGTCTTGCCATAGAGAGGCGACTCGGACATACCTATGTAGCACCCCACGAGGGTCTGCTGATAGCCTTGGACAGACTTGTAGTGGTCTTCGCGTCTGATCTCGCTACTAGCCGTTACGTCAAACCACTTGTTGCACGAGGCGCACATCATCAGCGCCAGGGCAGATACGATATATCGTTTCATAGGGATAGTTGCTTAGAATGCTGCTGTTATGGAGAGGGACATCCTGCGGGCGAAGGGGTAGGCTGTACCGCGCTCTATCTGTACGCTCGAGAAGGTCATCAGGTCATTCATATTGAGTGCTATGCGTAGCTGGCTCATCTTGAGCTTCTTGTAGAAGCTGGCAGGGACGTTGTAGTAGAGCGATAGGCTCGAGAGGTGTAGCTCGGCGCGGTCTTGGATGAAGCGTGAGCTGGGGCGTGTACGGCTGGCGTTCTTGTATTTCTTGAAGCGCGTAACGTCGCCAGGGTTGCGCCAGCGTCCCTCGGCGAGGCGACGGTCTACGTTGTAGCTGATGTCGGCATTCTCCACACGATCCACGAGGGTCGAGTTGTAGAGCTGGCCACCACCGAGGTAGTTGAAGGTCAGGGACAGCCCCACGCCCTTGTACTCGGCACTTAGGCCGAAGTTGCCTCGATATTTGGGGTTGCTATCGCCCATGGGCTGGAGGTCGCTGGGGTCGTACTCGTAGGTGTAGGAGCCATCGCGCTTGATGAACACCTCGAGCCCACGCCCAGGGTCGATACCAGCAGAGGGTACAGCCCATATCGTGCTCATGGAGCGTCCGTCCTCGTAGAGGATCACGGGCTTGGAGGCAGCCTCGGTAGTGGTGGCCGTGTTTTGTCTGATGGTCTCGTTGTAGCTACGCAGGCTCTCGGAGAGGCGCACGATGCGGTTGGTGTTGGAGGCGATAGTGCCGAAGAGGTTGAGGAAGCCATTCTTACCACGCAGTACCGTGTAGCTGAGCTTGGCCTCAAAGCCGGTGTTGCGCACGAGCCCTAGGTTGTCCTTGACGATGCTAAAGCCCGTAGAGGTAGGTATCGTCAGGTCAGTGAGCATGTTGCGCGTATCTGATCGGTAGACATCCACACTGATGTTGAGCCCAGCGATACGGGCATCGAGCCCCACGTTGTAGTCCATCTTCTGCTCCCAGCGTAGGTCGGGGTTGGGCATATTGCTCAGGTAGGCACCAGATAGGCCTCCATAGATGATCCCCGAGTGGTACTGGTAGGTGGCTATGGCGGCATTGGTGCTGAAGTTTTGATTGCCCGTCAAGCCGAGTGAAGCCCTTAGCTTGAGCTGTTCGATGGCCTTGAGACGCTTGAGGGGGGCTTCGTTGTGGAGGTTCCACCCTGCCCCTAGCGACCAGCTATTGGCCCAGCGGTTGTTGCTCCCATAGAGCGAGGAGGCACTCTGGCGTATCGTGGCGTCGAGCATGTAACGGCTGTCGTAGTCGTACGACATGGCTACGAGCAGGCTCGCCTCCCTATTGCGCGAGGTGTAGCCCGAGGGCTTGCTCCCCTCACGGTAGCGACGGGCGAAGGTGATGTCGGCTAGGTCGCTATTAGAGAAGCCCTCAGCGACATGCCGGTAGGAGGCCGTATTGGTCTCGGCAACGAAGGCTCCGGCATTGACGAAGAAGTAGTGGGCGCTCCACTTCTTGGAGTATCGGGCGTTGAGGTCGGCAGAGAGCTGACGTCGCTCGCCATGCTCGAGCTCATAGAGCCCGTTGTTCTCGGGCGTAGCAGACTGGCCACCCTGCCAGAAGCGCGAGTGTGCCGCTGGGTAGAAGGCATCGCCGCCCGACTTGTTGTTGGTGAGGCCTAGGCGTAGCACGGTACGCAGGTTTTCGGTGGCTACCCACTCGGCGTAGAGGTTGTCGGTTAGCTGGGTATAGTTCTTGGTGAGCGAGGTCCCTATCGTAGCATCGTACATAGGGTTGGGTATATTGGTCTCAGCCCAGCGTAGCACGTTGCCAGCAGCATCGGTAGCCTCCCAGTAGGGGTTCATCTTGGCGTATGTCGCGAAGGAGCCGTAGGGGGAGTCTTGGCTCTTGTTGATCGTGTAGGTGAGTACGTTGCGGAAGATGAAGCGCTGAGTGCGGTATGCGATATTGGCCGAGGTGGAGATGTTTTGGCGGTCGGAGCCTTTCATGGCGCCCTCGATATGGTTGTAGGTAAAGTCTACCACAGCGCGCAGGTTTCTGGAGTCGCCTAGCTCTATGCTTAGGTTGTGCTTGTGGCCGATACCTGTGCGCAGGGGCTTGGCGAGCCAGTAGGTATCGAGCCCCCCGAGGGCACGCCTGCGTCGCTCGTTGTACAGCTGTAGCAGGGCCTCCTGCGAGGCTAGTGTCGTGGCATCGTAGTAGCCATCGGCTTTCTCTACATCGAGCTTCTCGAGGCTGTTGGTGAGGTTGTAGCTCGAGAGGTCGGGCATCTCGAGCGACAGGGTACCGTTGTAGGTAACGCGCTGCTCGCCACCTCGTAGCTTCTTGGTCTCGATGACGATGACGCCATTGGCGGCTTTGGAGCCATAGATCGCCTTGGATGAGGCATCCTTGAGTATCGTTACCGACTCGATACGGTTCATATCGAGGTCGAGGATAGTGGTCAGAGAGGTCTCGAAGCCATCGAGGATGAAGAGTGGTTGGTTGGGCTGGTTGCTGTACTGACTACGCAGGGCACTCTCTGAGGTCGGTAGGCTCGAGGTACCGCGTATCGACAGGTCGGGGAGGCTGTTGGGGTCCGAGCCCGAGAGGAAATTGTCGCCAAGCTGTAGCGTAGGGTCTATGTTTTTGAGGCTTTGGATGACGTTTTGGTTGCCTGCTTTCATGAAGTCTTGCGAGGTAATGGTGGTCGCTGATCCGGTGAAGCTCCCCGAGGCGCGGTTGAAGATACCCGTTACCACTACATCGCCGAGCACAACGCTACTCTCCATGACGAGGTCGAATATAAGGTCTGCATCGCCCTTGGGGAAGGTCTTCTTGACGCCTTTCATCCCTACGAACGAGAACTCTACCTGGATCTCCTGCCCCTTGGGTACCTCGAACTTGTAGTAGCCATCGATGTCAGCTAGGGCATGCTTCTTGAGCTTGGGGATGTAGACCGTGGCCCCCGTGAGAGGCTCGCCAGCCGAGTCGGTGATACGGCCACGCAGTAGGCGCGAGTGCTTGCTTTGCGTAGCTGTGGCTACGTTCTTTTTGTTCTGTGGCGACTGGGGCTTGGCCTCAGCCATACCATGCCCAGAGGCGACTACTAGGAGTGCCAAAGTCAGTAGATGTGGCTTAAACCTCCATTCTTTTTCCATAAGCGATAACAATTAAAGATACTACATCTTCTGTGAATTTTCTGACCAAAAGGACGAGAAATATAGCATATTCTCGCCAAACGTATCATAAACCATACATAAGTACGTGAGACTGCCAGCTACGGCTCTCGACAGCCATTGGCAAAAGTAATAGAATTGTCCAACAAAACAAACTGACTTGCTACTGCAAACGCTCTGAGGATAAAGATTTGGGCGAAGTTCTATAGGTTATTTAACTGTGCGATTTGATCGTTACAGGACTCATGTGTATGACAAATATTATTATTGTGCTGTCTGTTTTAATTCATAATTGGCGTATCGATGTATTTGCCTAGTATGTCGTCGCCGTGGAGATAAAATTTCCTTTATTTTCTGAGGGCTATTTATTAAGCCGAGAGGCGGTGTAGACCTCTAGAGAGGCGAGGGCAAGGGGGACGAGAGGCGGTGCGAGATACACCCTCTACTAGCCCGATTGGTCTGCCCTAGGGCGAACGCCCCGTCCGCCCTAGGGTGTCCGAAGCTCCGCCCTAGGGTGAACGAGGCGTTCACCCTAGGCTATCGGCCCGATGGTCTAGGCGAGGCTACTATGGCCTCTGATCTGTAGCGTATTGCGCTAGAGGCGCACGGCCTTTGCCTCCAATGCCATATCTTTGTGCCTAGTAGGGCTAGAATTATATAAAAGCCACTAGGACAATAAAGACCAATCATGCAGGAGAATAAGCCCGAGAGCATACGGAGCTATAGCCTATACGAGCTGGTGGGCTCGGTACGGCGATGTCTAGAGGCGAGCTTCAGCGGACGCTACTGGGTGCGAGCTGAGACGAGCGACCTACGCCGTGCTGGCGGACATACCTACCTCGAGCTACTCGAGAAGGACGATGGTGGTAGTGTGCGGGCTCGCGTGCGCGCTCACGTCTGGGCATATACCTACGCCTCGATAGAGCAACGCCTACGCGAGGCCGGCCTAGCATCTCTGACCTCGGGGATGAGCATCCTAGCCCTAGTGCAGGTGGCCTATCACGAGCAGTATGGGCTGTCGCTCAATATTGTAGACCTAGATCCTAGCTATAGCCTTGGTGAGATAGCACGCCTAAGGCAGGAGACCATAGCACGCCTCAAGCGCGAGCACATCTTCGACGACAACAAGACCCTCCCTCTGCCTCGCCCCCTACAGCGCCTCGCTATCGTCTCCTCGCCCACGGCAGCAGGTCTAGGCGACTTCATGCACCAGCTCTCGACCAATAGGTATGGCCTACACTTCTACACCGCCCTCTTCGTGGCGCAGATGCAGGGTGAGCACACCACACCGAGCGTGATACGTGCCCTGGAGCGCGTAGAGCAGTCTCTAGAGGCGTTCGATGCCGTCGTCATCATACGTGGCGGTGGTGCAGTGAGCGACCTCCGCGCATTCGATACCTATCAGCTCTGCTCCTTCTGTGCTCAGTACCCCCTGCCGATACTCTGTGGCATAGGGCACGAGCGCGATGAGAGTGTCCTTGACCTCGTCGCCCATACCAGCCTCAAGACGCCCACAGCCGTAGCCGAATACCTGATCCATAGACAGCTCGATGAGCTTGGTAGGCTGAGTGAGCAGAGCCAGCGCCTCGTGCAGGCCGTCTCGCTCCTCTCGCTCGAGAGGCACCGAGTCCTCGCTCAGCTAACGCTACGCCTGCCACACATGGCAGGGCGTGCCCTACAGGGCGAGCAACGACGCCAAGGTGAGCTCCGCCAAAGGCTCAGCACGCGAGCTCGTCAGCGGCTCGAGGGCTCGCGTCAGCGGCTCGAGCGCATCCCCCCTCTCGTGAGCTATATGGTACGTGGACGTATGCGCCACGAGCAGGAAGCCCTAGGGCGTATCGCTACCCGCCTACGTCTCCCTCTGCGTGCAGGTGTGGCGCACCACGTAGCTCGTCTCGAGCAGTACGAGCAGGCCATCCGCCTAGCGCACCCCGACAACGTGCTGAGGCGAGGCTTCGCCCTAGTGGAGCGTGCAGGGCGTATCGTTACACAGGCCTCCGATCTCGCCCCTGGCGACCGCCTACGCCTGCGTCTAGGCGCAGGTGCTATCGACGCTACTGTCGACTAGCCCCCTCCTCTTCCCTCCTCTCCTTCGAAAGCATGCCAATCCTTTCCAATTCTTGCAATATTGGAAAGAATTGATAACTTGAGCTGAGGCTGACAAGGTGGCAGACGATGGCACCCCTAGGAGCTTTGGCACGGAGATTGGGGTAGGGGTCTACGTAATATCAATATTAACTTATCATACGATATGAGCATCAAACCACTAGCAGACCGCGTACTCGTGAAGCCAGTAGCGGCAGAAGAAAAGACTGTAGGCGGTATCATCATCCCCGACAGTGCCAAGGAAAAGCCCGCCAAGGGCGAGGTGCTGGCCGTAGGTGGCGGTACCAAAGACGAAGCGATGGTCGTGAAGCCTGGCGACATCGTCCTCTACGGCAAGTATGCCGGCACGGAGATCGAGCACGAGGGCGAGAAATACCTCATCATGCGCCAGAGCGACATCCTCGCTACACTCTAACAGCTTCGGCATAATCACTAACGACAAAGAACAATGGCAAAGGAAATCAAATTCGATATGGAGGCTCGCGATAGCCTCAAGCGTGGTGTAGACGCTCTCGCCAACGCTGTCAAGGTAACACTCGGCCCCAAGGGGCGCAACGTGATCCTCAGCAAGACCTTCGGTGCTCCGCACATTACCAAGGATGGTGTGTCGGTAGCCAAGGAGGTAGAGCTAGAGGACCCATTCGAGAACATGGGGGCTCAGCTCGTCAAGGAAGTCGCTAGCAAGACCAACGACGACGCTGGCGATGGCACTACTACGGCTACTATCCTAGCCCAGGCCCTCATCAGCGTGGGGCTCAAGAACGTTACCGCTGGAGCCAACCCTATGGACCTCAAGCGCGGTATCGACAAGGCCGTGGCCAAGGTCGTAGAGGAGATCCGCTCGATGGCTATCGAGATAGGCGACGACTTTGACAAGATCGAGAACGTAGCCAAGATCTCGGCCAATGGCGACGAGCACATCGGTGCCCTCATAGCCGAGGCGATGCGCAAGGTCAAGAAGGAAGGCGTCATCACCGTAGAGGAGGCCAAGGGTACCGATACGACGGTAGAGGTCGTGGAGGGGATGCAGTTCGATCGTGGCTATATCTCGCCCTACTTCGTTACCAACAGCGAGAAGATGGAGGCTCAGCTCGAGAACCCCTTCATCCTGCTATACGACAAGAAGATCAGCGTGCTCAAGGAGGTACTCCCCATCCTAGAGCAGACCGTACAGACGGGACGTCCGCTCCTCATCATAGCCGAAGACATCGAGAGCGAAGCCCTCACGACTCTCGTCGTGAACCGCCTGCGTGGTAGCCTCAAGGTATGCGCCGTCAAGGCTCCAGGCTTTGGCGATCGTCGCAAGGCAATGCTACAGGACATCGCTACCCTCACTGGTGGCGTGGTGATCAGCGAGGAGACGGGTCTCAAGCTCGATGGCGTAACGCTAGAGATGCTAGGCCGTGCCGAGAAGGTAACGGTGGATAAGGACAACACGACCATCGTCAATGGTGCTGGCGACAAGCAGGCTATCGCCGAGCGCGTGGCACAGATCAAGGCGCAGATGGAGCAGACGACGAGCGACTACGACCGTGAGAAGCTCCAGGAGCGTCTAGCCAAGCTCGCCGGTGGTGTGGCCGTCCTCTACGTCGGTGCCGCTAGCGAGGTAGAGATGAAGGAGAAGAAAGACCGCGTAGACGATGCTCTCAGTGCCACGCGTGCTGCTGTCGAGGAGGGTACTGTGCCTGGTGGTGGTACGGCCTATATCCGCGCCATAGCCGCTCTCGAGGGGCTCGTCGGGGAGAATGACGATGAGACTACGGGTATCGAGATCGTCAAGCGTGCTATCGAGGAGCCTCTCCGTCAGATCGTGGCCAATGCAGGCAAGGAGGGCGCAGTGATCGTACAGCGTGTCAAGGATGGCTCGGCCGACTTTGGCTACAATGCCCGTGCCGACCGCTTCGAGCACCTCTACACCTCAGGGGTGATCGATCCTGCCAAGGTAGCGCGCGTGGCTCTAGAGAATGCGGCCTCTATCGCCGGTATGTTCCTCACTACCGAGTGTGTAGTGGCTGACAAGAAGGAGGACAACCCTGCCCCAGCAATGCCTGCCGGTATGGGAGGTATGGGCGGCATGATGTAGCCCCTCGTAGACAAACTTCTGAAACTATATAGACATGTCCCTCACTGGCCCTAGGGCTGGTGGGGGACATTCATATTCTGTTAAACCAATCTTCGTGAGATAGGTCTAACATCTATCGTAGGGAATATCCGTATCAAGCATTAGACAGCATAGAGTATGAGACTATCAGCTATCGGGCTACTATCCCTAGCCCTATTATCTTCAGGCCTCCTAGCCGAGGCCGAGGCTCAGACTAGCCTCACTTTCGACCCCGAACACTATAGCCTGCGCACCGATACCGTAGAGGGTCGGCCCGTGGTGTATCGAGCCTATGAAGGCATCGTCTATGTCGCGCGACCCATAGATGCCCAGTATCAGTGCATGAATATCTACATCCCCGAGGCTTACTTTCATCGAGAAGCTATCGGGCGATACACTAGCGACACAGCACCTATCTTCCTGCCCAACAACGTCGGGGGCTACATGCCTGCCACTCCCATTGTACCTCAGATAGATCGGCGCAAAGCTACGCCCAATGCCGCTCTCGAGGCCCTAGCCCGAGGCTATGTAGTGGCATCGCCAGGAGCACGGGGGCGTTCGCTGCATGGCCAGGAGTACGGCTACTATGGCAAGGCCCCTGCCGGCATCGTAGACCTCAAGGCGGCTGTGGCCTATCTGCATCACAACGACTGTAGTATGCCAGGGAATGCCCAGCGGATCGTCTCCAATGGTACCAGCGCAGGTGGAGCCATGAGTGCCCTCCTTGGAGCCACAGGCGATGTGCCCGACTATCTCCCCTACCTGCGAGCCCTAGGAGCCGCTCCTGCTAGCACGCGTGTCTTCGCTGTGTCGGCCTACTGCCCTATTACCGATCTAGAGCATGCCGATATGGCCTACGAATGGCAGTATGCCGAGGTGCAGAGCTATCGTAGGGTGGTGATGCGTGGCATGATCGACTTTCGGATGCAGAGAGAGGAGGTGTCTGGGGCGATGACCGATGCGGAGCAGACGCTAGCCCGTAGCCTAGCGAGCCTATTCCCTAGCTACGTCAATAGCCTCTCGCTCGTGGATGATGAGGGCCGTCCGCTACAGCTCTCGCCCGATGGCCGCGGGAGCTTTCACGACTACGTCCTCGCCCTCCTAGAGCAGTCTGCTCAGAGAGCCTATGCCCTAGGGGTAGATGTAGCACAGACCGAGGGAGTATCTCTGCAGGGGCGCACCATACGGGTGGCATGGCTCCCGTATCTCAGAGGTATCACCCGCATGAAGCTACCGCCAGCATTCGATGCCCTCGACCTTAGTAGTGGAGAGAACGACCTCTTTGGCGATAGCACGACGCAGGCCAAGCACTTTACTCCCTTCGGTCAGGGGCATTCCACGGCTAGTGGTGCACAGATGGCACCGCAGGCGATCATTGGGCTGATGAACCCCATGCACTACATCGCCTCGCCCGGGGCGCACGTGGCCCAGTACTGGCGTATACGCCATGGGGCGAAGGATAGGGACACCTCGCTGGCTATCCCTATCATACTCGCCCTCAAGCTACGTCAAGCAGGCAAGCAGGTCGATCTTGCTCTGCCTTGGGGTGTACCGCACTCGGGCGACTACGACCTCGATGAGCTCTTTGCTTGGGTCGATAGCCTGCCCGAGTAAGCGATGCGATGCCCCCCTTGTGATCGTATGCCTCTCCTCTAGGGGCTAGAGGGCGAAGTCGAGCCCTAGGCCAAAGACGTGGTTGGTACGGCTGTAGAGGTCTTTGACGGGGATGACGGTAGCACGCTGAGTAGCTATCGACGACTCCTTGGTGTAGTCCGTATAGTTGGTCCAGAGGTAGGCTACGTTGAGCTTCATCTTGGGCGTTAGGTGTATGGCGCCACCTAGGCCGAGCGAGAAGGAGTCGCACGAGAAGCTAAGATCCTGCTGAAATCCATCCGATAGCCCATAGTTGGTGATCTGCCCCCCTGCGCTTAGGGTGATACGTTCGCTTAGGTCGTACTCTACGCCTGCTAGGTACTCGTGCGTGCCGTGGGTGAGTGTCTTCTGGCGGTCGCCCGACATGCGGGCGTCCTTGTCGAAGTAGTGGTGGTAGCCCACTGACACACGCAGGGGCTCGCAGATGCTATAGGTAGCACCGAGCGATAGCAGGGCTGGGAGATCGTGTGGTGTATTGACACCGTCCTCAAAGGAGGCTATACCCGTGGTGTTTACCGTCGTCTTGTTCTCTATGCCTAGGGCTGTACGAAACTCGTACTTGGCTGCTAGGTGCAGGGCTCCGAGCCGATAGTTGATACCGATGATAGGCGTCAGTCCCCAGCCCGACTGGTCTACGCTGAGCTCCTTGTCGCCTGTCGCCGCAGCGAGGGCGAGGAGGGTGCGCTGAGCCGTGGGATTGGTGCTCTGAGAGGCTAGGGCGGTGAGCGTGGCACTTAGGGGAAGCATGGTAGTGCCACCAAGATTGGCCTGTATATTGCGCACATAGCCCTCGTAGTGATTGTTTACGTAGTTGATACGCCCACCGATGTAGGCCGATAGGTGCTCGCTGATGCGATAAGCCGCCCCGAGCGTAACGCCAAAGATATACTGACGCCCCTCCATATAAGTGTCAAATCGGTACTGCGTAGTAGGTGCGATAGTGCTAAGTATCGAGGGCAGTAGGGCGATAGACTGCTCGAAGGAGGGTAGGCCGGCATTGAAGCTAGCCTTGCCGCCACCGCCACCGAGGGCGAAGTGCGCCCCTAGCGTCCAGCGGTCCTTCTTGTATGCTGCGAAGAGGCTGGGCACGAAGGGGGCCGAGGCTGTGCCCTTGTATTCGCGTGTGCCGTCAGCGAGCGTCTTGCCATCGGCATTGGCCACGAAGGGAGCGAAGGTCGTGCGGATGATGCGTGTCTGGAATGCGCTCTGCCCATTGATAGAGAACTGCCAGCCCTCGCGGAAGAATGCCATACCAGCAGGATTGCTATACAGGGCATCGATGCTGGTCGAGGCATTGCGTGCAGGATGGCGCAGGAAGGCAACGTGCTGGTTGGTGTTGGTTAGATAACCGCCTGCTGAGGCCGAGGCGATGCTGGCCACGAGGGCGAGAGTAGTAAAGAAGTACTTCATCTATGCTTAATTCTATTGTTTGACGGGGCAAAGGTACGCAAAGAAAGCGACAAACGCGCACAGATTATAGTAGTCTGTGCGTGTTTGTCGTTTTTCTTGCCCGTAGATCTAGGGTGCCGTCTACATCCGTGGAGCAGATACTCCCTGCCCGAGGCGTAGGGACGAGTACTCTACCTCCACATGGTCGTATAGCCCCAGGTCAATGAACTGCTGTAGCGTGGCACTACCGCCCTCGACGAGTACCGACTGTATGCCCTGCTGGCTCAGCACACGGCATACCTCTAGGGGCAGGGGCTGTGTGCTGTCTATCGGCAGGTAGCGCACGAGGGCTGTGTCGGTAGGTATGGGGCGTCCCTCTAGTAGGGTAGGGGCATAGAGCATGTAGGTGGGGGTGTGGCCGTCGGTCTTGACCTTGAGCCCCTGGGGTAGCTCTAGTCGTGGATCGAGGACGATACGCAGGGGCTGATGCCCTGGCCAGTAGCGATTGGTAAGGCTAGGGTCGTCAAGTAGGGCCGTGCGGTAGCCCACGAGTATGGCTTGGTGCTCCATACGAGCACGATGTACCAGCCTCTGGCGGTAGGGCGAGGAGAAGACGACAGGAGCCTCGGCCGATGAGCTGCGTAGCCTGTCGAGGAAGCCGTCGCTACTGCGAGCCCACTTGAGGCTGATGTAGGGGCGTCCTAGGGTATGCTGCACGACGAATGGCGCATTGAGCCTCTCTGCCTCGGCCTGCATGAGCCCCACATGCACCTCGATGCCATGGGCTCGTAGCCGCTCGATGCCTCTACCTGCCACCTGTGGGTAGGGGTCGGCCATGGCTACATGGACGCGAGGGATACCTCTCTCGATGATTAGGTCGCAGCAGGGAGGCGTCTTGCCGTGATGCGAGCAGGGCTCGAGGGTTACGTACATCGTGCTCTGCCCTAGGAGCTCCTGCCTCGCCACTGCCCCGATGGCCATTACCTCGGCATGAGGCCCTCCCCATGCCCTGTGATAGCCCTCGCCAATGATGCACCCTTGGTGTACGATGACGGCACCTACCATAGGGTTGGGGCGTGTACGCCCACGCCCTAGGGTGGCTAGCTCTAGGGCACGCTGCATATATAGCCGATCGGGAGTCATATATTCTTTCTACTTTTGTCGGATATGATAGATACTGTTCTACAATATAGGCAACGGGCTATCGCTCTGCTCTCGCCCCTCTATGGGCGAGGTGAGGCCTCGGCTCTGGTGCAGATAGTACTGCGTGAGACGCTGGGGCTCAGTGCCCATGCGCTATTATTGCTCGACAAAGATACGCCTTTATCTACGCAGGACGCAATAGCTCTCGGGCTCATCCTCGATCGTCTCGTGGCAGGCGAACCGCTACAGTACATCCTAGGCTATGCCGACTTCTACGGCCTACGGCTAGGCGTAGCTCCAGGCGTCCTAATACCCCGACCCGAGACCGAGGAGCTGGTAGACCTCATCGTGGAGCGACATGCCCACGACCACGCTCTGAGGATACTCGACCTCGGTACGGGTAGTGCCTGCATACCCCTAGCCCTAGCACAGCACCTATCGCCTAGCACCCATATCGATGCTGTGGAGCTAAGCATCGAGGCTCTAGCTCTAGCTAGGCACAACGTCGATACCTACCTACGTCAGAGCCCCGACAGAGCCTCTATTCGCCTCCTAGAGGCCGACCTCTTCGATCTCGTAGGGCAGAGCCCCGACAGCCCCTATCACCTAATAGTGAGCAATCCCCCCTATATACACCCCGACGAAGCCGAGGATATGAGCCCACACGTCCTACTCCACGAGCCTAGGACGGCTCTCTTCGCTCCCCATACCGATCCTATCGCCTACTACGAGGCGATAGCACGTCTTGCCCTAGAGGGATGGCTACTCCCCTCGGGGCATATCTATGCCGAGCTCAATCCTTTCTACGCTCAGGCTACCCTCCAGTGCATGAGCGACCTCCTCGCCCCGCGCCTCGCAGAGGCCTCTCTGCTGACCGATCTTAGCGGCAAGGAACGCTTCGTACACCTACACCTCGCCTAGTACACCATGGAGACCCCAAAGCAAACCCTCGACTATGCCGCAGCCCTAGCCCGTGCCGAGCGTTACTGTGCTCAGGCCGAGCACTGCCTCTACGAGGTGCGCCACAAGCTACGTCTGTGGGGGGCGCAGGCGGACGAGATCCCTGCCATACTCGATAGCCTTGTGGAGCGAGGCTTTGTCGATGAGGCGCGCTATGCTCGTGCCTTTGCTCGCGACAAGCACCGTTTCTCTGGTTGGGGAGCCCAGCGCATAGCCTCGCAGCTACGTGCACGACACCTCGCCTCGGCCGACATCGCTACCGCTGTAGCCGAGCTACAGGCAGAGTTTGACACCGCGGACAAGCTCCGCACGCTACTCACCTCTCGCTACCGCACCCTCCCAGCCAGCCTTCCTAGGGCTCGCGCCTACGAGCGACTGATGCGCTATGGCCTCTATCGAGGCTACAGCTACGATGCCGTTGCCTCTGTGGTGTCGAGCCTCCTCGGCTCCCCCGACGAGCCCTAGCCCTCCTGCTCCCTCTAGGAGCGGTGGAGGAGAGGAGGGAGTTGGGGGATTGTGCGTATCTTTGTGGGGATTATGGAGATGATAGATGTTAGTAAGCAGAGAGCACTCTACGAGGAGCGTATGGGGGCTCGCCTACAGCCTCGAGCTGTATTCTTCGATATGGATGGTGTCCTGTACGACTCGATGCCAGCGCATGCCCGCTCGTGGCAGGAGACGGCCAAGGCCTTCGGGCTCGAGATGAGCGAGCGCGATGTTTATCTCTTCGAGGGGCAGACGGGAGGCTACACCATAGACCTACTAGTACAGCGTAGCCTCGGGCGGCCTGCTACTCCCCAAGAGAAAGCCGACCTCTATGCCCACAAGACACGCCTCTTCACCCAATACAATACCGGAGCCTTGATACCCAACGTCCACGACGTCCTCACGGCCGTAGCCTCGCTCAGACGTATCGTCGTAACGGGGTCGTCGCAGGCCTCCCTCATCGACAAGCTCGAGGCTCACTTCCCCCGAGTATTCTCTCCCACCGACCTCATTACAGGACGCGATGTACGCCACGGCAAGCCTCACCCCGAGCCCTACCTAATGGCACAGACCCGAGCAGGCGTACAGGCCTACGAAGCACTTGTCGTGGAGAATGCTCCGCAGGGTGTGCGTGCTGCACACGATGCTGGATGCTTCACCATAGCCGTCAATACGGGTCCCTTGCCCGATAGCGAGCTGTGGGGGCAGGGGGCCGACCTCGTTTGCCCCGATATGGCTACGCTGTGCGCACTCCTGCCCGAGCTCCTCGCAGACTAACTCCCTCACGTGCCCGAGCTCCACGATGAGCTCCCTCCTTGTCCCCGACCTCTAGGTGCACATTAGCCGTGGCTAACCTCCCTAAGCATGGCCTTGGGCAGACTTTGCCCCCTTTGATACTTCTCCCCGAATAGAGGATAGATAAAGCACTCGTCATAAGCTTCTTATCTCCCCTGTGTTCTTCTGTCTCAAAATCATCGATGTTTTGAGGCAAAAACATCGATGATTTGCTCCAAAAAGTTCGATGTTTTCGAGCGAAAAGTTCGATGTTTTTTGGGGAAAACATCAATCATTTGTTCGGATAACCAATAGAGGCCTTCTTTCGAGGTAGCGGAACAATGGCTGGGGCTGGGGTGTTGAGTCAGTAGGGCAATGGATGCCCGAGCGATGATAGGGGGCGAGTGCCCCCCCCAACCAGCTGATATGAGCAAGACGAAGACATTATCGATCATCATGGCCCTAGCCCTCGGGGCTAGTGGCGTAGAGCTGTATGGTCAGGCAGAGCGTGATACCACGAGCCGGCAGACCGTAGAGCTCGATGAGGTGCAGGTGCGCGGAGCGAGACCTGCGGGCACCGCACGTAGCCGTGGCGTAGTGCAGGGGCTGACTATATCGCGAGCGGAGCTGACGCGTGCCGCCTGCTGCAACCTCGGCGAGAGCTTTACCACCAACCCTTCGGTAGATGTTAGCTACAGCGATGCCGCTACGGGAGCCCGTCAGGTGCGCCTACTAGGCCTCTCGGGAGCATACGTGCAGATATTGCTGGAGAATATGCCCAACCTAAGGGGGCTGGCACAGCCCTATGCTCTAGGCTATGTGCCTGGCCCCTGGATGCAGAGCATTCAGGTGTCGAAGGGTAGTGCCTCGGTCAAGAATGGCTACGAGGGGATCACAGGGCAGATCAATGTAGAGTACCTCAAGCCCCAAGGCTTGCAAGAGCTCAATCTCAACCTCTATGGCGACACCAAGAGCAAGGTAGAGCTCAATGCCGATGCTGGCCTTCACCTCTCCTCCTCGCTCTCCACGAGCCTCCTGGCTCACTACGAGCAGGACTGGGCAGAGCACGATGCCAATCACGACGGCTTCGTGGACAAGCCTAGCGTACGGCAGTTCAACATCCTCAATCGCTGGGCTTGGATAACGCCCCGATACATCCTACAGGCTGGGCTACAGACCCTGGGGGAGCGTAGACAGGGAGGTCAGGTGAGCCATGCTACAGCACACGCTGGGCATGGCCTCTATCGCATAGGTATAGAGACAGCCCGCTACGAGGCGTTCGTCAAGCAGGCCCTCATCCTCGACCCTGAGCGCGATGCCAATATCGCCCTCATCACCTCAGCCTCGCTACAGCACCTAGAGGCTGGCTATGGCCACAAGCTCTACGATGCCCATAGCACCAACCTCTACGCCAGCCTCATCTACGAGACTACGCTAGGCCGTGGGCATAGCCTATCTACGGGGCTTGGCCTAGTGACCGACGACTATAGGCAACGCTATCGCATGGTGCACGACCCTGCTACCACACCGACATCCCTCGATGAGGGCGAGACGACGCTCGGGGCGTACGCCCAGTACACCTACACCACCGATAGGCTGACGCTGATGGGCGGGCTACGCCTCGATAGAAGCAGTCTGCATGGCGTGTTCGTTACCCCTAGGGTACACGTCAAGTACACCCCTCTGGCAGGGCTCACCCTACGAGGCTCTGTAGGGCGAGGCTATCGTACGCTCGTGGCTCTACCCGAGTACCATTACCTGCTGGCGAGTGGGCGCACGCTACAGATAGAGGCCTTGCCTCAAGAGGCCTCGTGGACACTGGGAGGGAGTATAGAGGGCAGTATAGACCTCGGGGGGCGCGACCTGCGCCTCGGGGGCGAGTATTACTACACGACCTTCGATAGGCAGGCTGTGCTCGATATGGATAGTAGGCCTGGGCAGTACGTGCTCGGAGCGTTGTCGGGTCGCTCGTTCTCGCACTCTATGCAGATAGAGGCGAGCTACGACCTCCTCGATGAGCTCTCTATCACTACGGCACTGCGCTATACCGATGCGCGCACTACGTACGCAAGGCACCTGCTCGAGCGTCCACTCACGAGCCGTTACAAGGGGCTTGCCACGCTCTCCTACCGCACTCCCCTAGGCCTATGGCAGATAGATGCCACGCTCCAGCTCAATGGTGGTGGCCGTATGCCTACGCCTGCGATGGATGCCCTAGGCCAGCCCCTGTGGAGAGAGCGTTATGATGCCTACGAACAGCTTAGCCTACAGATAACGCGCTACTTCAGGGGGTGGTCGCTCTACCTCGGTGGGGAGAACCTCACGGGGCGCTACCAGCGCGAGCCGATCATCGGCACGAGCAACCCCTGGGGGCAGACCTTCGACCCCACTATGGTGTGGGGCCCCGTGCATGGTGCTATGATCTATGCTGGTGTGCGTATCAAGCTAAGCAAAGACTAACTAGAGACAAACGACTAACACCCATACAGAGAGATGAAGCGACTACTCCTACTCCTCGCCGTCCTAGGCACGGCGATAGGCCTCTACGCTCGCCAAGTGCGTAGCGTCGTGCTGACGACGACGCCCCAGATGAACTGTGCCAAGTGCGAGAAGAAGATACGCGACTACATGCGCTTCGAGCGTGGTATCCGTAGCATTAAGCCCGTGGCCAAGACCCAGCGTATCCACATCGAGTACGATGCCGACAAGACCAGCGTAGAGCGCATACAGGCAGGGCTCAAGCGTCTTGGCTATGAGGCGAGTGTCGTGACCGATAGCTTGCCCCCTGCGAGTGCTGACTCGCCACAGCGCTAGGCGTGAGGGATGATTTGTGCAACAATTTGGAGGCAGAGGCTAGTCTATATCTTGGATAGTTTGTATCTTTGCCTCTCAAACAGATGCGTAAATAATAAATAAACATCATAATCTACAAATGGCAGTATTAGAGAAGATACGAAGCAATGCAGGGCTCGTGGTCGGTTTCGTCGGCCTCGGTCTGTTTGCTTTCGTTATTGGCGATGCTCTACAGTCGGGTAATACCTTCTGGGGACAAGACAACCTAACGGTGCTCTCTATCGACGGCGAAGACGTCTCGTACATCGACTACGATAGTCGTATCCAGCAGCTCTCAGAGATGCAGGGCGGTCAGCTCACCGACGAGCAACGTATGATGCTCAACAATCAGCTCTCGCAGGAGTACATCCAGGACTATGCCCTGAGCAAGCTAGCTGGTCAAGTAGGCCTCAAGGTAACGCCCGAGGAGACCTATGCCCTACTACATGGAGGGCAGGGGATAGCTCCCTCGCGTACGGCTACGCAGTTCTTCGCAGGCTTTGGTATCGATATCAACAACCCCGAGGCAGTCAACGACTTCATCACTCAGATGAGCGATACCAATATCAATAGTATGCCCGAGGAGTCGCGTCCGCAGATGCTGATGCTTCAGGCTCGCTGGAAGCAGGTGCAGAAGGCCATCGTCAATGAGCGTATGCAGCAGAAGCTCGCCTCCCTGCTCAGCCGTACCTACAAGGTAACACAGCTCGACCAAGACCTCGCTACTGCCCAGGGTACACGCACCGTGGCTATGGTGCGCACCGTGGCTCCGCTCATCAGCGACAGCACGCAGATGGCTACCGATGCCGAGATCAAAGCCTACTACGACAAGAACCTCCTGCGCTACGAGATGCCTACGCCCATGACGCAGGTTAGCTATATCAGCACGCAGGTAACGCCCTCCAACGAAGACTATCAGGCCGCCGAGCAGGAGGCTAGCAAGGTGCTCGCCGAGCTCACTAGCGCTACACCCGAGGAGGCCGAGACCCTAGTGCGCAACTACTCTACCAACTTCGTCTCCACGGCCTACCTAACGGCTGGCGAGCTCGAGCGCGTAGGCCTATCGGCTACCGAGGTCGACTTCGTCAAGGGTGCAGAGGTCGGTGCTGTACGCCCCTCTGGCCTCATCAACGACCAGCATGTACTGGTGAAGGTGCTGGGCAAGAAGAGTGGCACAGAGTCGCTCAACGTACGCTATATGATGCTGGACAGCGCGATGAGCACCAAGGTAGATAGCCTACAGGCCGAGCTACGCGCAGGTACGAGCTTTGCCGACCTAGCGCGCAAGCACAGCGTGGATCCACAGGCCGCTACCAATGGAGGCCTTATCGAGGTGCGCAATGAGCTAGGGCTCAACGACAGCAACATCACCGAGTACACGGCCGAGATGATCAAGAACCAGTCGGGCATTGCCTTCGACGAGGTCTTCCGCACGCCCGTCGGTACGCCTATCGTGCTGGGTCAGCCCAATAGCCGCATCCTGCTACTGGCCGAGAATGCCAAGCCTGCTGTAGACAAGTATCGTATCGCTATGGTTACGGTGCCTGCTACGTTCTCGCAGAAGACGTACGACGGCCGTCTGAGCGCGCTCAATCGTATCCTCGGTGAGGGGGGCTCGTTCCAAGACATGGCTATCAAGGCCGAGAAGGAGGGCTTCGTAGTCAATCGTGAGGAGTACCTCTCCGTAGGCTCGCCTGCTATCGGGCGTATCCCTGGCTCACGTGCTCTAGTGCACTGGGCGCTCAATGCTGAGGCAGGTGCTACTACCGACAAGGTACATGCCATCGGTACCGACTACCTCGCCATCGCTACAGTCGACAAGCAGATACCCGCTGGTACGGCTCCTCTCGCTCTAGTGCGCGACAACATCAAGGCTGCCGTAGAGAGCGAGAAGCGTGCCGAGGCACTCGCCTCTCAGCTAGCGAGCAAGAAGCTCACCTCGCTCGATGCCTATGCTGCCGAGCTCTCTACCAAGGTGGATACGCTCGTGGGCGTTAGCTACCTAGTACGTGGCAGTGAGGCTGCAGCCTTCAATGGCAAGGCTATGACCACAGCCATCGGACAGCTCTCGGCTCCCTTTGTCGCTGGGCACGAGGTGATGGTCGTACAGCCCGTATCGCAGGAGGCGGCCAATGCCTCTGCAGTGGCTACGCAGAGCCGTCAGCAGGAGGCCAATGTGGGCTATCAGATCTTCTCGCGCGCCTTTGCCTCATTTGTCCAGGGGCTCAAGGTCGAGGATCTGCGTAGCAAGTTCTACTAGGCCCCTCGCTTAGCTTATAATAAGGTCGCCTGCCGAGCGTTATCAAGGCAGGCGGCCTTTCATATTGTATCACCAATGAATAGTAAGAGTAACAATAACCTCCCCATACTACTAGGCCTATCGCTCGATGAGCTTACCGAGGTCGCCCTATCGCTGGGTATGCCACGCTTCACTGGCAAGCAGATTGCCGAGTGGCTCTATACCAAGCGCGTGGAGACGATCGATGAGATGACCAATATCTCCAAGGCCAACCGCCTACTTCTAGCCCAGCACTACGATGTAGGGCGTGCGCGCCCTGTGGCTAGTGAGACGTCGGTCGATGGTACACGCAAGTATCTCTTCCGCGTAGCCTCGGGGGGGCTTATCGAGGCTGTTTATATCCCCGATGGCGATAGGCATACGCTGTGTATCTCTTCGCAGGTGGGGTGCAAGATGAACTGCCTCTTTTGCATGACTGGCAAGCAGGGCTTTAGCGGCCATCTCTCCTCGGGCGAGATCATCAACCAAGTCCTCTCGGTCGATGAAGCCAGCCTCATCACCAACATCGTCTTCATGGGTATGGGCGAGCCCCTCGACAACGTCGAGCAGGTGATGCGCACCATAGATATCATGACGTCGGGCTGGGGGCTGGCCTGGAGCCCCAAGCGCATTACCCTGTCTACCGTAGGGGTACGCAAGGGGCTGGAGCGTTTCCTAAGCCAGAGTAGCTGCCACCTAGCCGTCAGCCTGCACAACCCCTTTCACGAGGGGCGTCTAGAGATCATGCCTGCCGAGGGAGGGCTCACGCTACAGGAGACGCTCGACCTCATCCGTCAGTACGACTTCTCGGGGCAGAGACGTGTGTCGTTTGAGTACATCATCTTCGACGAGCGCAACGACAGCCTACAGCATGCCGACGAGCTGGCTCGCATCCTGCGAGGCATCCCTTGTCGGATCAACCTAATCCCCTTTCATCAGATCCCGAACGTACCGCTACGCCCCACGACAGGGGCGAGGATGCTACAGTTCAAGGATCGCCTAGAGCGTCTAGGCTACACGACCACCATACGTACTAGCAGGGGCGAGGACATCAGTGCTGCCTGCGGTATGCTCTCTACCAAAGAACAGATGGGGCGCTAGCTCCATCCCCCCAATGGATAGCCTCTATGAGATCTCGCCTGCAGTCGCTACTGCGCTCGCTACTAGGGGGCGCATCGTGGATCAACAAGCATAGTGCTGTGCGCATCGCCCTCATCGTGGGTGCTGTGCTCTTCGCTGTGCTCTCGCTCGTCGTAACGGATAGACTTGTGAGCCAAATGGCCGACGAAGAACGCCTCAAGATGGAGATATGGGCGCAGGCAACGCAGGCCCTAGCCTCCAACGACCACGAGCAGGCACTTCTCTTCCCAGTGCGGATCCTAGAGTCCAACAAGACGATCCCCATCATCGTTACCAACGAGCAGGGTGTCGTCATCCAGCACAACAATCTCGACCTGCCACGCAGCAACCCCGACAAATATCTCTATCAGAAGCTACAGGAGTTTCGCGAAGGCTACCCACCTATCGTTATCGATAGCTACCCCAAGCATCTGCTCTACTACTCCGATAGCACCATGCTCCGCCAGCTACTCATCTTCCCCTACATACAGCTGGCAGTCTTTCTCGCTCTGCTAGCCATAGCGGTGCTCGCTATCGTCAGCCTCAAGCGTGCCGACCAAAACCATATCTGGGAGGGACTATCGCGCGAGACAGCGCACCAGCTCGGCACCCCTATCTCCTCGCTGATCGCCTGGCGCGAGCTCCTGAGCACCTCGGGTACCGACCCCATGATAGTACATGAGATGGGCAAGGATATAGAGCGCCTAGAGATCATCGCAGACCGCTTTCAGAAGGTAGGCTCTAGCCCCAAGCTCAGTCGTGTAGAGATCGGCCAGCTCATCCGCCACTCGGTAGTGTATATGCAGCCACGCATATCGCGTCAGGTAGAGCTAGAGATGCTTACCTCGCCCGATGTAGAGGTGTGGGCCGATGTCTGTGAGCCCCTCGTGGCTTGGGTCTTCGAGAACCTCATCAAGAACGCTGTCGATGCCATGGAGGCTCGTGGTAGTATCCGTATCGCCTATACCATACAGGGGCAGTATGCGGTGATCGATGTCGCCGACACGGGGCGTGGCATCCGCAAGGCCAAGTATGAGGCGATCTTCCGCCCTGGCTACTCCACACGTCAGCGTGGCTGGGGGCTAGGATTGTCGCTAGCTAGGCGTATCATTGAGGACTATCATAGCGGGCGTATCTTCGTCAAGCAGAGCAAGGTGGGTGTAGGGACGACCTTCCGCATCATGCTGCCAGCGCGCACCAGCCCCCACGATACACCCCAGTAGCCCATCCTCGAGGCCACATGTACACATCACTAGGGCGACCCTCCATGAGTGGAGGGTCGCCCTAGTGATGTGCGGGGGAGGGGGAGACCTAGGTCCTCAAGAATGCGACGGTATAGTCGTCAAGCTCCAGCAAGCCTAGATCGTACCACACTCTCATCTGCTCGGCAAAGGCACTGTCTGATGCAGTACAGGCGATAAGGGGCTCGAGCACGTCCTCGTAGAAGCTAAAGGTCATAGCTTGCGCTACTTGTATCATATGGCTTGTCGAGGTATGGCCAGCCACTATCGCCTCCAGCTCCTGCTCATATAGACTACCCCTAGATACCTGATACATCATGAGGATAAAGTGCGAGAGGCTATCGCTTGCGACAAAGACGATGCTATCCTCCTCCAGCTCTATAACCCCCTCAGAGAAGCCTCGCGGTGTCAAGGGATCTTTGCAGCTAATCAGATAGGGAGATCTGTCGAAGTCCGCCAAGGCAGTGAATGTAT
>JBHACB010000110.1:0-8968 GCA_041854325.1 Porphyromonas sp. | reverse complement strand
TGGCACTCGTCCACCATGACTAGGGCATCGTACTTGTCGGCAAGGTCGCAGATCTTGTCCATGGGAGCTACGTTGCCATCCATAGAGAAGACACCATCGGTAACGATAATGCGGAAGCGAGCATCCTGTGCCTCGATGAGCGCGCGCTCGAGGTCGGCCATGTCGGCATTGGCATAGCGGTAGCGCTTGGCCTTGCATAGGCGAATGCCGTCGATGATAGAGGCGTGGTTGAGGGCATCGCTGATGATCGCATCTTCGGGGCCGAAGAGAGGCTCAAAGACGCCACCATTGGCATCGAAGCAAGCAGCGTAGAGGATGGTGTCCTCGGTCTTGAAGTAGTCGGCGATAGCCTGCTCTAGAGCCTTGTGGATATCCTGCGTACCGCAGATGAAGCGCACAGAGCTCATGCCGAAGCCGTGCGTATCCATAGCTCGCTTGGCTGCCTCTACGAGGCGAGGGTGGTCTGAGAGGCCGAGGTAGTTGTTGGCGCAGAAGTTCACTACGGGCGTACCCTCACCGACCTTGATGTCGGCACTCTGTGGGGTAACGATAATGCGCTCACGCATGTAGAGGCCTGCTTCCTCGATGGCGCGGAGCTCGTCCTGGAGGAAGGTCTTCATTCCTTTGTACATAATCTGGTATATTTTGATGATGATACTGCTTGAATGTACCAAAGGCTAGAGGGCCAACTGCGCCTCTAGCCTTAGCTATGTATCTCTATGCCTCCTCCTGGGGAGCTTCATCGGCGAAGGTTGTGAAGCCTGCCGCGATGAGTATGTTGTACCAGGTGAAGAGCTTCTTGATGTCGGATGTATAGACACGCTCGCGGTCGAAGCTGGGGAGTACCGCCCCGAAGGCTTCTTGGAGCTCCGTGGGGCTCGTCAGCTTGGCGAGGTCTACAGCCTGGCCTGCGTAGCACTCGTATGTCTTCGTCAATACTTCGCTTAGGGCAATATCTTCGCTGTCGGTGTACATCGATATATCTCCTAGCGAGATGACGCGTTCGCGAGCGAGGATAGGCAGACGACGGCCGTCTACGAGAGACTCTACGATTAGGTTGTTGCGCCCCTGACTGATGAGGCGATAAAGCCCGGGCTTGCCCGAGATAGATAGGATTGTACTTAGCATTCTACTTGACTATGATTACAGGGCACAGAGGTAAGCATTAGGGTCTACCCGAGTGCCTAGGCGAATAGGATTACTTGATGACCTGCGTGCGGGGGCGACACATGGCGATAGCGACATCGGCAGCCTCCTCTCCCTTGTTGCCTAGAGCTCCTCCAGCACGGGCTAGGGCCTGCTCCATGGTGTCGGTAGTGAGCACGCAGAAGATGACGGGTGAGATCTCGTCCGAGTCGTCGAGCTGAGTGTTTAGGAGTGTCGTCCCCATCGTAACGCCTTGGCAGACGTAGTCGAAGTGAGGAGTGTCGCCACGCACTACGCACCCGATCACGATCACGGCATCGTAGCGACCTTCACCCTTGAGACGTGCCGCCGCGTTGGTCAGCTCGAAGGCTCCAGGTACATACATGACCTTGATCTCCTCGACACCACTCTGCTGTAGACGTGTCTTGGCTCCCTCGAGCAGAGCCATGGTGATGTTGCTATTCCACTCCGCTACGGCAATAGCAATGCGCAACCCCTTGCCATCAAGGGGTTGCGCATCAGCGTCTTTGTGGAGGATGTACTCTAGCGTAGACATAGCTTCTTACTTGGCTGCACTAGCGCGGATGATGTCTGCCTCTACGCTCGTAGCCTCTGGGGCTGTGTAGTACTTGGTCTTGACCTCTTCGTAGAGCTCGAGAGCCTTCTTGGCGTTGCCTAGCTTCTCATAGGCATGGCCAGCCTTGATGAGGCAGCTGGGCGTGATAGCTTCGTTGCTGGCCATGGCGGCTGCCTTCTCATAGGCCGATGCAGCCTCTTGGTACTTGCCCAGCTGGGCGTAGCAGTCGCCGATGAGGCGCTCTACCGAGGGAGCTACATAGGCGTCCTCGCTGCTGAAGCCCTTGAGAGCCTCGATAGCCTCTTGATACTTGCCTGCGTCGTAGAGGGCGATACCCTTGTAGGCGTGTGCGAGGTTGGCCGCATCGGTGCCCGAGTGGTCCTTGATGATAGCCTCGAGCCCCTTCTCCGTGATACTTGCACCGTGGAGGGCGAGGCTGTCCTGTTGGTTGAGGAAGTGATCCTCGGCCTTGAATAGGGCTACAGAGGCCTTCTCGTTGGCAGGCTCCTTGACAAACTTGATGTAGGCGAAGTAGCTCACTACGGCTACCACCACTGCGCCCACGGCGATGAGGATCTTCTTGAGGTTCTTCTCAAGGAACGTCTCACTCTTGACGAGGACTTCCTCTACCTGCTCAAAACCATTTTGTTCGCGTTCAGACATTTTGTTCTTATGCTAATTTATTATTCTTTCGTTTGCTTGGTGTGCCTCCGCGCCCCACCGCACTGCTATAGATACGGCTCTGCGCTAAGCCCTGCAAAGTTAAGATTTTTCTTTGAAAACCACATCCCTCATATCCCAAAGATTGTCTGTGTAGAGCCTCGCTAGAGGGTATTGGGATAGGGGAGGTCGGACGTTTGCTCGTGGATGGCTGTCTGCGCGTGAGGGGGAGTATCGATCCTAGATGGAGCCCGAGGGTGAAGATTGAATATCCCCATTCGTCGATATTCAATATCGACGAAAGCGAAGATTGAATATCGACGAATGGGGATATTGAATATGGATGAGTAGAGACAACTGGATGGCGATGTGGATAGATATGGACAGAGCCAGAGTGTCGTCCACGCCTGCTGGGGCGGGGCCCCTAGGTGGCGGGGAGCCTAGGGTAGAGGGTGGGGATTGGTGAGGGAATGGCGAGGTACACGCTAGGCGGTACGAGAGGCGTGCCCCTAGACGCCTCCATGAGGGAGGGTCTAGGGGCACGATGAGGGAGGGGAGGTACAGCTTAGTTGTCGCTTACGATAACGGCACGCTTGAGCTTGACCCAGTTGTCGGCATCGCTCTTGTCAATGAGCTTGATCCAGGTGGGGTTGGAGAGGCTGTTGGTCTCTACGGTGAAGCTACGTGAGGCAAGCCCCTCGTCGTAGTACACCGTGCCGTCTGTATCTACCACCTTGCCGATGTTGGCAAAGCCTGCTGCGAGTATCGAGGCGAGGGCATCGTTGATGAGGGTACGCTGCTCGTCCTTGATCGCAGAGGGATCGAAGGTGATCGTAACCTCCGTGTCGCTATCTACCTGTATCTTGAGGGGGAGGTAGGCGACACCGATGTTGTAGGTGGATAGATCCATGAGGATGGCATAGAGGCCGAAGCCTGTGAAGCCCTCGTGGGTAGAGGCCCCTAGGTCTAGGTCTAGGACAGCATACTGGGTACCACGGGCTGCATTGAACTTGTCGATGGCATCCGAGAAGCGTCCCGACAGCTCGCCCGTGAGCGTGCCACCAGAGAAGATACCCCAGAGCTCTTGGTTCTCTGCTAGTAGCTCGGATATAGGTATGAGGCTAGGCTCGAGTGTTGCCTTGGCATCGGCCGTCTGTAGGCGTATGGTAGAGCCCTCGCCCACCTGTACGAGCTCCTCGATAGCCACACCATCTACAGTCAGAGGCTCGTAGAGGCGCAGACCTGTGCCCGTGTAGCAGTAGGCAGAGCTAAGTACTACATTGCCCGAGGCATCGGTGATGCGGAGCTGACGTGTGGTAGCACGCATACGGCCCGAGTAGGTCTGTGAGCCGACGGTGAGCTTGACACGAGGCATGACGTACTGCTCGCTAGCCGTCTGTATGGCGGTGAGCTGTTCGCTCCATGCCGTGGCTGGTGCAGGCTCGAGTACTATGCGCGTGGCGGTACGTGCACCCTCGAGCTCTACACGCCCCTCGGTAGCCGATATGATGCGGTACGAGTAGTCGCCATCGAGCCCCTTGTTGGTCGAGGCACCCGAGAAGATACCTAGGCGAGAGGCATCGCCACGCTCTTGCTTGTCCTGCGCTATGATGTAGTTGAGGTTGGGCAGGGAGAAGAGATGGATAGCCTTGTTGAAGGTATCGAAGGTGAGGGTAGGGAGGTTGGAGTTGTCTATCTTGTAGTTGGAGGCGAAGGTCTCGCTAGCGCCGAAGAGCTCGCTGGCAGCTACGAGGGTACCATCGTCGGCAAACTTCACTAGCACGGTGTATCCTCCCCAGATGCGGTCGGCCGAGGGATAGATACGCATCACCCAGCCATTGGCAGGCTTGGCGAGCACCGTCTGCGCCTCGAGGAGCACCGCCTGCACGCGCTGGCTAGGCGATTGCGGGAAGATAGGATCCTCCGTACGGCTACAAGAGGATACGGCTAACCCCATGAGTAGGGCACATGCCGTGGCCTTGATATATTTGCTATGGTTCATACGTTGATTGTTCCTTTTCGTTTAGACATCGAGCGAGTTGAGGTCGAGCGAAGAGAGTTCGCCATGCCTACGCTGTACTATGGTGCGGAGCTTGTCGAGGTCGATGTTCCACTTGTCCTGTAGGTAGGTGCGTACCATGGCGAGCTTTTGCTTGATAGCATCGGCACCAGGGCCAGCCATGAGCAGGATAGCCTCCCAGGTCTGCTGTGGCTCCATGATGTAGGTAGCCTGTACCTCTACGAAGTCTTCATCGGGCGAGCTAGAGGCGTAGGCCGAGATGAAGCCTGCCCGTAGGGCATTGAGGTTGCTATAGCCATCGGGCTGAGCACGGTAGTACTCGATGAGGTTGTTTACACGGCGCCATATAGCATAGTCCTCGGTATTGGCTACGCTCTCGCGTAGAGCTTTCTCCTCGGCCTGTGCAGTGGCCAGCTCAGCCTCCTTGGTAGCGAGCTCAGCCTTCTTGGCATCGATCTTGGCCTGTATGGCTGGTCGGTCGGCATCGGAGGCGAAGATGAGCTCTACCTCGAGGTCTTCGATCGCCTTCTTGAGCGTAGCTATCTCGCTCTCTAGGGTGGCGATCTTGGTCGTGAGCTCGGTGAGCTTGGCTAGGTAGGCCTTGATAGCATCGCTAGCCACCTCTTCGCGTATAGTAGCATCGATGGTGTACGCACCCTCTACCTCGGTCCAGTAGGTACTCCAGGCCTGCCCTACGTAGCTGGTAGAGGTGATCGACTTGAAGTCCTGAGGGTAGCTCTTGACCTGGTTTTGGATATGCCCAAACTCGTGGTGCATCGTCTGGAAGATCTGATTGACGTTGTCCACGTTGCTCAGATCGATCTCATCGAGGCCATAGATCGAGATCTTGCGCCCTCCCTCGGCTGCGCCCTGCTCCTTGTTGCCAATAGAGTTGTAGCGATACGAGCCTACTAGCTGTAGGATCTTGGGGAAGAGCTGACGCACGAAGGCCTGTGAACCCGTTACCTCATCGTAGGCCTCTAGGCAGGCATGCTTGGTGATGTGAGCGAAGCGTATGCTCTGCTGGTACGACATGGGCGTAGAGTGATACTCGAGGTCGAGCTCATTGTTGTTGAGGCGATACTGCACGTCGATGTTGTAGGGCTGGAGGAAGTTGACCGCTAGCCACTTGTCAAACTGCGTCTCGTGCGCTGTCTTGGGCACTGCCGTGACGAGATTGTTGGGATCTATCTCGTCCTTGGTACAGCCCGTCAAGAGCATCAGCCCGCCACAGGCGAGTAGTGATGCGCATATATTCTTGATTTGCATAATGACTTGTATTGTGTAATGGAACGAACCTATCGTTTGTTGGCTTCAAGGCCAGCTGCGATCACCTCCTGAGGGAGCTGTAGAGCCTGACGGGCATCTCGAGCTGTAAGCTTGGTACCTAGCGAACGTATCTGAGAAGCACCTGCTACGATGTAGCGCTCGATCTCGATGCCGTAGCGCTTGATGTCGAACCAGCGTAGGCCCGAGTGTAGCGTCTCGATGCGGCGCATATGCAGCAGTACCTGTAGGAACTGCTCGTGCTGAGTGTCGCGTAGCGTGAAGGTAGCATTGAGTGCCTTGCGTGGGGTGGGTACGCTCACAGTGGAGTAGGGCGTACTGGTATTCCAGCTGGCCACCGTCGTAGTGGTCAGGGGCTCGTAGCTCTTGGTCGCATTGCTTAGCCAAGCATTCATGTCGGCAAGGGCAGAGGTGTAGTCGCCCTTGTTGATGTAGGCCTCGGCACGCACTAGTAGCGTCTCGTCGGTAGTGAACTCGGGGTACGATGTCGCGTACACGAACGTCTGCTGAGCTACATCGAGGAGCTTGCGGTGCACTGGTAGGCGTGGGTAGACCGTCTTGTCGCTCTCGGTCGACACGGGCTCTACCTTGAGCTCGCTACCCGTCTGGCTAGTCGTCCACCAAGCAGCCTTGGCGAGTATGGTCTCGTTGGCTGCTATCGTCTGACGATGGTTGTAGCGTCCGCCACGAGCATAGGGACCGAAGTAGAGTGGCGAGGCCGTGGGGCCAGCGATGAAGAAGAGGTTGCTGGACGCATCGTAGTCGGCCACGAGCAGAGCACGATTGTTGAAGCTCGTGGGGTCGCTAGGCAGGGCCGCTATGGGCGTGTAGTTGCGTAGCACAGAGGCAGGGCTAGTGCCTACCACCTTGGTGGCATACTCGATAGCCTTGTCCCACTGCTGATAGTAGAGGTAGAAGCGTGCGGCGAGGGCATAGGCTGCCTTCTGCGTGAAGTGAAACTTCTTGCCCTCGGTGTAGATGGCATCATCGAGCAGAGGGATACCAGCCTCGAGGTCGGCTGCGATGTGAGCGAAGTTGTCCGCTAGGCTCTCGCGCGTGTACTTGGTGTCGACAGACTTCTCGGCCTCTAGGCTGTAGGGGACGCCCAGCACGCTAGAGGCGGTAGTGGGGTCGTAGGCCATAGAGAACATATTGGCGAGTACGAAGTGCCCATAGGCACGGCATACGAGAGCCTCGCCCTTGAGGGCTCTGTTCTCGGCCGTATCGGGAAGCTTCGCTAGGGCCTCGAGAGCCGTGTTGGCCGTGTTGATCGCCATGTAGTGGTACGACCACAGGACGAAGGGGCCGTCATTGTCGGTCTCGGTAACATCCTCCCAGGCGAAGACCTGGTCGAGGAAGCGCGTCGTATTGCTCCGCATCTCCTGCGACTCCTGCACGTTGTCGCTCGACATCTCGGCCATTACGGTGTACAGCCCGCCGACAGGATAGGCCGATACGAGGAGCTGCTTGACGGTAGCTGTCGAGTTGACCTCCATACGATCGTCGGGGAGGGTGCTCAAGAAGTCGGAGCATCCGCTAAGCCCCACGAGGGAGAGCGTGGCCACCGCTAGCGATGTGATATATTGCTTCGTTGTCATTGATTTGCTTTCTTAGTTGTATGACCAATCGGATTAGATGCCCACACGTAGGGTCAGGGTGAACTGACGAGGTAGGGGCGTAGCTACACCGCCCGAGTTGAGAAACTCAGGGTCTTGCCCATTGAGACGCTTGTCGGCATACAGGAGCAGGAGGTTGCTGGCCTGTAGCTTGAGGCTAAGCGAATTGACAAATAGCGACTTGGCAAGGGCCGCAGGGAAGTCGTAGCTGAGTGCTATCTCCTTGAGGCGGATGAAGTCGCCCTTGGCAATGCGTGCCGTAGAGTAGTTGTAGGCACTGTAGGCGTAGTTGAGGTGTAGGATGTTGTAGGCCTGCTCGCGTGAGGCGATGACGGGGACGTTGGTTTTGGCTTCGTTGCCGAAGGTTACCCAGCGATTGTCAAACTCACGAGGCGTAGCCTTGAGGTCGTCGTACGTACTGCTGAAGACGGGGTCGAGGCGCACCACGTTGCCAAAGGCATAGGTGAGGAAGATGTTGAGGTTCCAGTTCTTGTACGTCAGCGTATTGCCGAGCGAGCCAAAGTGCTTGGGGTCGGCAGAGCCTTCGTAGCGCAGGAAGTCCGTCTTCTGCTTCTCTTGGAAGTTGATATCCGTTATCGTCTTCTCTCCATCTTGGTTGATGAAGGTAGGTAGACCGGCCTCATTGAGCCCCTCGAATGGGATCGAGAAGATAGAGCTCACGGGGTAGCCTTCGCGAGCGAAGCCCGAGCCCGTAACGAGGCGCGAGACACTCTCGCCACCGTTGTTGAGCTTAGTTACCTTGTTGGTCGCATACGAGTAGACGAAGTCGGTTACCCACTTGAAGTCCTTGGTCTTGATGTTGGTCGAGGAGATGGAGAGCTCCACACCCGATGAACGCATAGAGGCCACGTTGCCATACTTGAGGATATGGCCATTGACCCCAGGGGTGGTGATGGGGCCGATGAGGTCAAAGTTGTCGCGCAGATACCAGTCGGCCGATAGGTTGATACGGCTGTCGAAGAGCCCCGCATCGAAGCCGAGGTTGAGCTCGTGCTTCTTCTCGTAGGTGAGCTTGTTGTTCTCCGAGTTGGTGATCACGAGAGCGGCCTGCTGGGCTGTGTCGGGGAAGCGCCAAGGGGTGTCGGCATTGATGATCACGGTCGAGTTGGTTACAGAGCTAGGCCCCTTGTCGGCCGTCAGCGAATACGAGGCCTTGAGGGTAAGTGCCGATAGTGGTGTCAGCGACTTGAACCAGCTCTCCTCATGTACATTCCATGCCGCAGAGGCATTCCACGTAGGTAGCCAGCGTGCGCTGATGGCCTTACCCATCTTGTTGGAGCCTTCGTAGCGGAAGGTACCATTGACCGTGTACTTGCCAGCGTACGAGTAGGTAGCATTGGCAAAGAAGGCTACATTGCGGTAGTAATTGTGCGCTATGGTGGTCAGCACCTCGCCCTGCTCCTTGAGCTGCTTGTAGAAGAGCGGATCGATGAACTGTATCGAGCCCATGCCGTAGATGATACCTGGGGCGCGGTCGGTGCGGTTGTAGCGATCGAGCGAGTTGATCTCCATCCCCGCGTAGTAGTTCATGATGTGCTGGTCGTCCTTGCCGAGCGAGGTATTGTACGAGCCCGATAGGCGCGTGTCCCAGCCGAGGAGGCTATACTCCGTGCGGTTGCCAAAGCCCCCCTGAGGGAGTAC
>JBHACB010000109.1:0-16238 GCA_041854325.1 Porphyromonas sp. | reverse complement strand
GTGCAAGAACTCGGGGTCATCGCCATTGAGCCTACGATCGGCATAGAGGAGGAATAGGTTGTCGGCCTGTAGCTTGAGCCCTAGTAGCTTGAGCCCTATCTTGCGCAGAGCCTTGGTATCGAAGTCGTAGCCTAGCGAGAGCTCCTTGAGGCGGATGTAGTCGCCCTTGGCGATGCGCACATCCGAGTAGTTGTAGGCTAGGTAGCCGTTGTAGAGTTCGTTGCCACGGTAGCGGACATCTAGGGCTGTAGGGATGCGAGGCACTATGGTCTTGTGCTCATCGCCCTGCTCGGCCCAGCGGTTGCGCATCTCACGCCCTAGGGCTTCGGTCTCGTCATAGACGCTATCGAAGAAGGGATTGAGGCGTACTACATTGCCAAAAGAATAGGTGATGAAGATACCAAGCGAGAGCCCCTTGTACTTGAAGGTATTGTTGAGGCTACCCACATCTGTAGGGCGCGTAGTACCCGAGTAGGTCATATAGCTGAGCTTTTCGCGCTCGCTAAAGCGGATCCCCCCGATAGAGACGTTGCCATTCTGGTCGAGGAAAGTGGGGAAGCCCTCGGCATCGAGCCCTCGGAAGGGGAACGAGAAGAGTGCACCGACGGGATAGCCCTTGCGCCCGAAGCCCTCGCCACGCGCCATCGTGTAGGCCGACTCGTTGCTGAAGAGCTCCGTAATCTCGGAGGAAGAGTGTGAGTATGCAAAGGTCGTCGTCCAGCTGAAGTCCTTGGTCTTGATATTCTGTGTCTGGAGGCTCAGATCTATGCCTTGCGACTTCATTGAGGCTACGTTGCCATACTTGAGGATATGGCCACTGAGACCTTGGGTGCTGATGACACCGATGAGGTCTTTGTTTTGTCGGCTATACCAGTCTATCCCTACCTGGATGCGTCCACGTAGTAGGCCTGCGCTAAGGCTAAGGTTGAGGTCATAGTTCTTCTCGTACGTAAGGTCGTGGTTGGGTATATCCGAGATATAGAGACCAAACTCTTTCTCTGCCTCGGTGCTACGCCAAGGGATATTGGCCGTAATGCGAGCGAGCGAGTTCTTGGCATACGGCTCCGAGCCTGTCATACCATACGAAGCCTTGACTAGCAGGGAGGAGAGGATCGATGATGAGGGGAAGAAGGCCTCGCGATCTACAGCCCACGAAGCTCCCACATTCCAGGTGGGTACCCAGCGCAGATAGGGCGATCCAGCGAAGCTGTTGGTAGCGTCTACACGTAGTGTACCATGTATCGAGTAGCGATCGAGGAGGCTGTAGGCAGCATTGCCAAAGAAAGAGACGTTGCGGTAGTGTGTACGCGTCACTGTGTAGTAGTTGGCATTCTGCTCCTTGAGCTTCTTGAAGGCTTCGTAGGTGAAGAATGGTATCTCCCCGAGCGAGTAGATGAGCCCATAGCCTCTATTCCAGTCTATATCCTTGTTGGTTTGTGTCGTCTCTGTGCCAGCGAGCAGATTGATGCGGTGCTTGCCTCCTGCTAGAGCATCATCGTACTTGACGGTAGCACGGAAGTTGAAGTTGTCGTACCTATTGCTCGTTACCTCACGAAAGCCTCCTTCGGGCAGGATGGTGATCGGCTCGATGCCCGAGACGAAGGGGTCGGTGTAGAGATAGGAGTTGTTGCTACGTATTACAGAGTTGTCCATGGCACGATAGGCCATAGCTACATTGGATGCTTCGGTGATGTTCTTCTCTACGTGGTTGCTCTGATAGCGTACCGAGGCAAGGGCAGAGAGCTCCACCTTGGGCAGGAGCTTGTAGACGAGCTGAGCCTGTAGCTTGACGTCGGCTACACGACTATCCTTGTAGTCGTGCTCAAGCTCGTTGAAGATGTTGAAGCGTGTATAGTTGCGCGTGTAGTACTCGCGTGGATCCATCGTTCTCGAGGTGTTGAGGCTATACCAGGTCTGGGTATAGTCTCCTGCCGTGTGCGACATGCCGTAGAAGGCACTAGTGATCATGTTGAGGCGTAGCTTCTTGGTGATAGCGAAGCTCGCATTGAGCGAGCCATTGTACTCGCGGCTATGATTGCCATACTGCCAGCCTGGGTCGAAAAGCGCCGAGAGCGAAGCATAGTAAGAGGCTTTGTCCGAGCCCGATGATAGGCTCACCGAGTGCTTGTGCATGACTGTGTGGTTGTAGAGCTCTTCAAACCAGTTGGTATTGCGCCTCTCGGCAGCCGATAGATAGGCATGGCGTGCTTGCAGTGTATTGAGCAGCTTGGGCTCGCCTTTGGCATCTACCTCAGAGAAGAGCTCATACATACGCCCGTATATCCCCTTGGTCGAGGCCGATGCCATATTACTGAAGCCTAACGACCCGCCTTTCTCCATCTCTAGAAGCATAGAGAGGTGGTCTTGCGAATTCATGATATTGAAGTCATTGTATGAAGGCACCAGGCGATAGGTCAGCTCGCTGACATACGAGATACTATTGCTCCCTGTCGTGCCTCGGCGCGTCTGTACTACGATCACTCCTCCGATAGCACGTGGTCCATAGATCGATATAGCGGAGGCGTCTTTGAGCACCTTGAAGCTCTCTATATCATCGGCATTTAGCCCCGAGATGGCCGATGCAATACGTTGCTTGGCATCTCCACCGCCTAGGTCTGCTGGGTCGAGGTCGATGTTGTCCTCTAGAATAACGCCGTTGAGCACCCACAGAGGCTTGCTCGAGCCATAGATAGAGGTCGCTGTGCGGGTCGTGGTACTGATGTTGCCTTCTCCATCGGTCGTAGGTTTGTCAAGCTCAAGCTGTACATTGAGGATAGAGTCTCGCACGATGTGCTCTTGGGGCTTGAAGCCCTGTGCGACGAACACTAATACCTTCCCCAGGTCGGTTCGAATGGCATATGTCCCTCGACTATCGGTACTCGTGGCCAGCGACTCACCCTTGACTGCTATTTGTGCAGCTTGTATCGGTTTGCCTTGAGTATCTCTCACGGTGCCTCGCACCAAGTGTTGCTGTGCCCAGGAATAATGGATGCCCCCAATGAGCACAATGATTAGATAAGATAGTTTTGTCTTCATACAAATCAAGTTTAGACAGCTACAAATATAGCAGTTAGATTCAATATTGCAAGCGAGATGAGCATATCAGTATCGCTGTCTTGATCGCTTACCAAGGCCATCGGCCCGTAGATCTTACTAATGCTCATAACTGTAGTGATATACGGCAGAGGTGGAGCAGTGAGATCTCGTCAAACGGACTTGAGGCTACGCCTCTCCGAGATAGGAGGGGCGTAGCCTCAAGTGCAGACGGGTTGCTTCGACGAGGTGCAGCCGTATGCCTAGCGACGACGAAGCTGAGAGGGGATCACGAGCTTGTAACCCTTGCCATGCACGTTCTTGATCTCTACCTCGGGGTCGAGACGGAGCATACGGCGGAGCTTCGTTACATACACATCCATACTACGCTGAGAGAACTGGTGTTCGCTATCTACCGTACCAGTCTCGGAGATACCCCAGATGACATTGAGTGCGTGCGTACGCTCGAGGGTGCTATTGGCAAACTGGCAGAGGAGCGATAGGAGCTCTGTCTCCTTGGTCGTCATGCGCTGTACGTTGTCGTCGAGTGTTAGGGTCTGGGCTGTCGTATTGAAGACGTAGCGACCGATATTGTACACCTCTTGCTGTGGACCGGCCTCACGCTCCAGCTTGCCCGTACGACGCAGGATAGCCTCGATACGTAGCAGTAGCTCCTCCATGCTGAAGGGCTTGGTAATGTAGTCGTCGGCACCCGCGTGGAAGCCCTCGAGGACGTTGTCTCGCATCCCCATAGCAGTCAGGAAGATGATAGGGATCTCGACATTGAGCTTGCGAATATCCTTAGCTAGACCGAGGCCGTCCTTCTGAGGCATCATCACGTCTAGCAGGCAGAGGTCATAGGCCGTCTTGAGAAAGGCTTCCCAACCCGACTGGCCATTGGTGTGGAGGTCTACGGCATAGCCGTGGTTCTCTAGGAGCTCGACAAGGATATTGCCGAGGTTCTCTTCGTCCTCGCAGAGGAGGATTTTTAGCTTCTTATTCATCTTATTCTTATGTATACGTCTGTACTTGCTTCTTATTCTTCCTCGTGTATGGGCAGGCGTACTACCATACTAGTTCCCCCACCAGCGCGAGGCTCAGCGACGATGCGTCCGCCAAACTGCTTGACCACCGAGTGCACGTAGGCCAAGCCAAGGCCAAAGCCCTTGACATCGTGCCTCAGGCCGGTAGGCACGCGATAGTAACGCTCGAAGACCTTCTTGAGGCTCTCTTTGGGGATACCTATGCCATTGTCTTCGATACGGATCACGATATATCCATCTACATTCTCGGTATAGATGCCTAGCTCCAGTGTATGGCTGGGGTCGCGATACTTGACAGCATTGTCGAGCAGATTGTAGAATATGTTGGTCAGATGCGTCTGGTTCGCATTCACCCACGTATTCTCCGCATTGAGCTCTAGGCGCAGGCTACCGCCTAGCTTCTCCGCATGTACCGAGTAGACCTCTGCGGCCTGTAGCAGGGTCTCGTTGATGTCGAGTACCGAGAGGGCTATATCATTGACTCGTCCGTCGAAGAGCGAGATCTGTAGTACCTTGTCGATAAGATGCTTCATACGCATAGCCTCCTGGTCGATAATAGCCAGAAACTGCTTGCGCTTCTCGGGGTTGTCGCCCGTCCTAGAGTCCTTGAGCATCTGCGTGGCTAGTGCTATCGAGCTGACGGGGGTCTTGAGCTCGTGCGTCATGTTGTTGATGAAGCTCGTCTTCGTGCTCTGGAAGGTCAGTTGCCTGATCATCATGATTAGCGAGAAGATCCCTAGCCCTAGGACGAAGAGTGTCGAGATCACTCCAGGCAGGGCAAAGCGTAGCATCTCGAGCTCATTGTCGCTAAAGTCGAGCGTTAGGCGAATGAAGGGCGTCAGCTTGTTGGGGTAGCTGGCGTTCATGAATAGCCTCTGGATCACGACATTGTCTACCGAGTAGGGCTGGCGTAGCATACGCGGATCGGAGTGCTCGTACAGCACACGTCCACGAGCATCGCATAGGGCCATGCTGTAGGCCTCTGTTACCCCCTTGGCTTCGAGGCGATACTTGAGGCGTTCCTGTAGGTAGCGATGATTGACTAGCTGAGGGATACTGTCGTGCTCGTAGACACGATAGAGGTTGCGCAGTACGTACTCATCAAGCGCATTGCGATCGGCAAAGAAGGCTCTAAGCATCGCATCGCTTACGGCAAGCGTATCGAGCGCATGAAAGAGCCCCTCGCTACGCAGTAGACGATCGAGCGGACGAGTAGCGAACATCTCTGTAGCCCCCGTTTCCTCGGCCTCCTCTCGCTTTGCCGACAGCTGCCGTAGAGCCGCCACGAGCGAGCTATTGGGTGCCGAGGGCTGGTGTAGCTCTTGGTTGATGTAGCGCACTAGCTCGCGGAGCTCGATGTCATGCACCACCTCCGACAAGGCATTCTTGGTCAGCTGCCTCGTCTGCTCCTTGCGTAGGCTCATCACCCTATTGTAATAAGCGTACTGCAACCAAAACAGGACTACAAAAACAGATAATAATGTTGCCCCTAATGCCCAAATGGCTTTTCTCTTCATCTCTCAATCCGAACACGCTTCGAGAGCCTCCTCTCTAAACCAGCGCAAAGATAATAAACAATAGTCAAAATGTAAAACCTAATTAAGGAATACATCAGTCTTATTTACACGTCCTCTTGCAAACCCGCCCTACAGCAGCCCCGTCTGCTAGGCAAAAAAGAGGTATGTAACCCATACAGCGACCACCATGCCAGCGAGGTCGGCCAGTAGCGAGTAGCTCACCGTGTAGGAGGCCCTGCGTATACCTACCGACCCTAGGTACAGGGCTATCACATAGAATGTCGTATCGCTTGCCCCCTGCACTGTGCACGCCAATCGCCCCACGAAGCTATCCGCCCCATGCGTCTGCATGGCATCTACCATTAGCCCACGCGCACCGCTACCACTTAGGGGTTTCATCAGCATCGTAGGCAGAGCCTCTACCCACTGTGTATCGAGCCCAAGGCTCGCCACGCACCACGTGAGGCCTTCGGCCACATAGCCCATGGCACCCGAGGCACGAAAGACCCCGATAGCCACCAGCATAGCGATTAGATAGGGCACAATGGTTATCGCTGTGCCAAAGCCCTCCTTGGCCCCCTCGATGAAGGCATCGTAGACATTGATCCCTCGGCGTACACCACTGAGCAAGATCAGCAAGATGATCGAGACGAGGAGTAGTGCCGACACACCCGTACTGACACGCCCGAAAGTCTCGGCAGGTACTACCTGTGAGGCATAGATAATGCCCCCGAAGAGTAATGCTATGCCCCCGAGCAGCAGCAAGAGAGGCCTCTGCAGTAGGCTGATACGCTGGCGTAGAGCCACTAGTAGCATAGCCACTAGAGTAGAGGCCGTAGTAGCTAGTAAGATCGGGATAAAGACGTCGGCAGGGTTACTAGCCCCTGCCTGCATCCTAAAGGCGATGATGGAGGTCGGAATGATCGTGAGCCCACTGGCGTTGAGTGCCAAGAACATGATCATCGCATCGCTAGGTCGATCCTTGTGTACATTGAGCTCCTGAAGGGAGGCCATAGTCTTGAGCCCTAGAGGAGTAGCTGCATTGTCTAGCCCTAGTATATTGGCCGATATATTCATAAAGATATTGCCTAGAGCTGGATGTTCTCGAGGTACCGAGGGAAACAGAGCTGATAGCACAGGCGAGGCGAGGCGCGCCAATCGCTCGATAAAGCCACTCCGCTCTGCTATCTTGAGAAAGCCAAGCCAAAGGCTAAGGACACCTGTCAGATAGAGGGCTATCTCGAACCCATTCTTCGACTGGTCAAAGCAAGCCTTCATCACGGCTTCGAAGCCAGCAAAGTCGCCCGCGATCAGCAGGCTACCCACTGCCATAGCCACCGCCACAACGAAGAACCCTACGAATATATAATTGAGTACCATAATAGTCTTTTACTGCGTCTACCCCTACAGAGACTCCACAAACTTAAACATTTCTATCGACTTGGCTCGCATTCCTCATCCCCCATTCCTCTAGGGGTCGTGCACTAAAAGTATAGTTAGCTCTGTGGCGGGTATTACCCTCACAGCACGCACCCATCCATTAGTCCCTCATGTACAATAGCCTTTTGCAGAGCCTTCGCTTAGTTAGCGACTCGAGGGCAGATCTACAGAGACTATATATGGAGAATGGTACCATCGTAGGCTGACTGCTAGTAGTGTGTGAGGCCCTCTCAAAAAGCCTAGGGTGAACGAGGTGGCTCCCCTAGGGCGAACGCCCCGTTCGCCCTAGGGGTAAAATGCGTCAGCCCTATACCTTCCTCTCCGCACCCAACTCCTCTCCTCACGATAGCCTGCCCAATTTCCCTCTTCGCCTCAGTCGATATTCAATATCCTCCTACATCGACATTATGGCCATGCGGTACGATCCCCCCAGTGTGCGCAGTGTATCCGCCCTAGGAGGGGCAACGTGTGTCGAAGAGTGTGCGTTTTGTCTATTCACTTTTTTGCCTATCTTTGCAGAGCGTCTCGGGTAGGCTCGGGACGCTCTGCATAGATATAGAGTTCGGAATATCCCTTGTGGGCCCCTCGCTTGGTGGTGTGTGGTCGTAGCAATGGTGTTTCGGGCTTCTTGTTTTCTCTGCATTTTGAGTATGTAATCAACTAACAATTAGGATATATAATACATCCCAAATCAATCTATGGCATATAACTATATGACCCAAGCCGGCTACGACAAGCTCGTGGCCGAGATCACGGAGCTGGAGACTGTACAGCGCCCAGAGATCTCACGCCAGATCGCAGAGGCTCGCGACAAGGGCGATCTCTCGGAGAATGCCGAATATGATGCGGCCAAAGAAGCCCAAGGTCTGCTGGAGGGTAAGATCGCACACCTGAAGAGTATCTTGAGCAATGCACGTATCATTGATGAAAGCCATCTCAACACCGACTCGGTACAGATACTCAACAAGGTAACGATCCGCAACATCAAGACTGGTGCCCAGGTGACCTATACGCTAGTATCCGACTCGGAGGCCAACCTCAAAGAGAATAAGATCTCCGTCAATACGCCTATCGCCAAGGGGCTAATGGGCAAAAAGGTCGGTGACATCGCTGAGGTACAGACCCCAGGTGGAGCCATGAGCTTCGAGATCCTCGAGATCAGCTTCTAGGGCACTAGCGACAAGGCTTGGGCCCGATTGGACACAACTAAACATTCTCCTCCCTTATGGCAACGCTCTTTACCAAGATTATACGTGGCGAGATCCCCTCTCACCGCATTGCCGAGACGGCCGATTGCTATGCCTTCCTCGACATCAACCCCGTACGCCCTGGGCATACCCTCGTAGTGCCCAAGCGAGAGGTAGACTACTTCTACGACCTAGAGGACGCTGAGCTTGCTGCCTTGATGGCATTCGCCAAGCAAGTAGCTCGAGGCATACAAGCGGCTACTGGCTGTGTGAAGGTAGGTAGTGCAGTGATGGGGCTAGAGATCAATCACGCCCACCTGCATCTAGTGCCTCTCAAGGAGCTAGGCGACATGAACCTCTACGACAAGACGCCACAGACCCAGCGGGAGCTGGCGCAGATGGCCGAGGCGATACGTAGAGAGCTCCCTGAGAGCCTCAAGTAGGGTGCATCGTACATCATCTTATCGTACACGACAATGAAGATCGCTATCGTAGGTATCGGATACGTCGGGCTGGTGAGTGCTGCATGCTTTGCAGACCTCGGGGCCGAGGTACATTGCATTGACGTCAATGCCGAGCGTATCGCTCGCCTCAGGGAGGGGATCATACCGATCTACGAGCCTGGTCTTGAGGAGCTGGTACGCCGAGGCATAGAGGGCGGACGCCTACACTTTCATACCCATATCAGCGACATCCTAGCCGAGGTAGAGATCGTCTTCATCGCCGTAGGAACGCCTAGCGACATAGACGGCTCTGCCGATCTACGCTACGTCCTCGAGGTGGCACGCTCGATAGGTAGTGCGCTCAGCCAGTATTGTCTTATCGTTACGAAGAGTACTGTCCCTGTAGGTACGAGCTACAAGGTAAGGGAGGCTATACAGGGCGAACTGGCTAGGCGTGGTGTAGATGTAGCCTTCGATGTGGCTTCCAACCCCGAGTTTCTCAAGGAGGGCGATGCCATAGACGACTTCATGAAGCCCGATCGAGTGGTGGTAGGCATAGATAGCGAGCGTGCTCGAGAGCTTATGACGCGCCTATACAAGCCGATACTGCTCAACAACTTTCGCGTCCTCTTCATGGATATCCCATCGGCCGAGATGACCAAGTATGCAGCCAATGCTATGCTGGCTACGCGCATTAGCTTCATCAACGAGATCGCTAGCCTGTGCGAGCGTGTGGGTGCCGACGTCAATATGGTGCGTCGTGGTATAGGTACGGATAGCCGTATCGGCAGCAAGTTCCTCTACCCAGGCTGTGGCTACGGAGGGTCGTGCTTTCCCAAGGATGTCAAGGCTCTGATACACACAGCCCACGAGCATGGCCTAGAGCTACAGATCCTCGACAGTGTAGAGCGGGTCAATGAGGCGCAGAAGCGAGTGCTCTTCGACAAGTTCGATCGCTATTACGCGGGGCAGATTGCGGGGCGTCGGGTGGCTGTGTGGGGCTTGGCCTTCAAGCCTGGTACCGATGATATGCGCCAAGCTCCTTCGCTCGTGCTGATACGTGCTCTGCTAGAGGCTGGATGCCACGTTAGTGTCTACGACCCCGTGGCCATGACCGAGGCCAAGCGTCTCCTAGGTGAGAGCGTGCGCTATGCACACGACATCTACGATAGTGTACTCGATGCCGATGCGATCTTTCACGTTACGGAGTGGAAGGAGTTTCGTATGCCTGCGTGGGAGGTACTGCGCCGCTCGATGCGCACTCCGCTATTGATAGACGGGCGCAATGTCTTCGCTTCCACACCCGAGGAGCATGGCTTCACCAAGCTAAGCATCGGGAGCTAGCCCATCCCTCATCCCTCATACAGAGCAGCCCCTAGGCGGACGATCGTCCGCCTAGGGGCTGCTCTGTATGAGGGATGAGGGGAGATACGGAGCTATCGACTTAGCCCATGGGCACGATGATAGTTGATGGCTGGGTTGGCGTACATCTCCCAGAGGCGAGCCGAGAGGAAGTCGCGGTCGGGCTCGATACCCTCAGGTAGCTTGATAAGGGCGAGACGCTCATCGATGTAGCGATCGAAGGTCTGCTCGGCCTGCTCATCGTATCTATCGGCATGTGCCTTAGTCCCCGTGAGTCTATCCCAGGCTATATAGTTGCCCTCATAGAGCTGATAGTGGCGGTGTATCTCGTCGTCGAGGAGCTGTGCTACCTGCTCGACACGCTCGGCCTCCTTGACGCACGACCAGTCCACCTGCTCGAGTAGCTCGGCTAGAGGGCGTCCTAGAGCGAAGCTCACACGCCCCTTGTAGCCCATGACGCCCGTAGCCATGTTGAGGGTATCCTCGGCCTTGGTCTTGCGGTAGTCGCTTTGGTCGCGCTTGAGCTGCATCTCACGCGCCTTGAGGTAATCGCAGGGATCGTATTCGTAGCTACAGCATACGGGCACTATGTGGAGGGGGGCTAGCCCTGCGAGGAGGTCTCGTCCTCCGGCCCCGATGGCCAGCATCTTGAGCAGTGCAGGCTGGGTGCGGTCGCTCGAATCCTTGGCTCGCCCCTCTCTCTGTGCTATCCACAGAGCTTCGCCACTGGCTATGGCCTCGTGCATATACTCCGATAGCTTGCGTGTGGCGAGTAGGAATTCGCGCCCCTGTAGGCTACGCCTTACGAGGAAGCTACCATTGAGCTTGACCAGCGTCTCGACCCAAGGCTGCACCATGAGGTTGTCTCCAATGGCTATCTGCGGATACTTGGCTCCTACATCATCGAGGAGTACATTGAGGAAGGCACTATCGAGGATAATATCACGATGATTGGAGATGTATGTATAGGCTCCGCTGGGGGTGATGTGCTCTACACCCTTGAGAGGGGCAACCTCTCGGCAGGTCGTGCGCATGATGTGGCGCATCAGGTCGGCACTGAAATATCGCTTGAAGTCGGCCACCGAGTGGCATGCCTCAAGGCGAGAGGCAAGGTCGCCCCACCTAACAGGCATCTTGAGGCTATTGTACGCACCCTCTAGCACGGGGTTGGTGAGGAGCTCCTTGATCGCCGAGGGCACCTCTGAGGGGATTAGAGGACGAATATCGTCGTACTTGCTGTAGTCCATAGGAGGTTAGTGGTTGATTTTCTGCCTAATGAGGCTCCCCAGTAGGTCGCTTAGGTCAAGGCCTGCAGCATGTACCTGCTGTGGGATGAAGCTCGTGGGCGTCATGCCTGGCGTGGTGTTCACCTCTAGTAGAGTGGGGGCGCCATCGGCCTCTATGATGTAGTCGACACGTATGATACCTGAGGCATCGACATAGCCATAGATGGATCGCGTTAGCTCTTGGATGCGCTGGGTGAGGTCGGTCGAGATACGTGCTGGGGTGATCTCCTCCACCTGACCATGATACTTGGCATCGAAGTCGAAGAACTTGTTGTGCGTAACCACCTCGGTAACGGGCAACGCGTGCACACATCCCTCGAGCTGATAGGCTCCGCATGTAACCTCGGTACCTGCGATAAAACGCTCCAGCATCACCTCTGCGCTCTCACCAAAGGCTAGAGCGATAGCATCTGCTAGCTCGCTCACATGCTCTACACGGCTGGTAGCGACGCTCGAGCCTCCAGTGTTGGGCTTGACGAACAGGGGTAGCCCTAGGCTCGCTACAAGCTCAGCATCGCTAGGGCGGGCTCCTCCACGTATCAAGCGGATAGAGCTGGCCGTGCGGATACCCTCGTAAGCAGAGAGGTATCTATTGCAAAAGAACTTGTTGAACGTAAGCGACTCGGCCAGTACCCCTCCCGTATTGTAGGGGATACCAAGCATATCGAGATAGCCCTGCAGAATGCCATCCTCGCCAGGAGTACCGTGTATGGTGATGTAGGCATAGTCGGGGCGTACGAGCCTATCGCCGAGGGTGAAGGCGAAGGTCGCACGATCTACGTCTACCTGCTCGCCACTGGGCAGGGATACGTACCAGCGATCGCGCTCTATGATGTAGGTGTAGGCCTCGAAGTCGCTCGGGTTGATCCACGAGGCGATACCAGCAGCGGAGCGGAGCGATACAGAGTATTCACCCGAGTAGCCACCAGCTACGATAGCGATGATTGGTCTATACATTGTCCTATTGATCTATAAGCTATTGAATACCGTACAGCAAAGATACAAAATCTCAGTGCACCATACACCCTAGGGCGTCTGCCTCGTTCGCCCTAGGGTGTCTGCTTCGTTCGCCCTAGGGTGTTCGCCTCGTTCGCCCTAGGGTGTCTGCCTCATTCGTCCTAGGGCAGAAGGATCTCCCTCACCTCCTCCTTGCTAGAGTGTTCACCCTAGGAGAGCTGATGGATGAGCTGATACACCGAGAGAGAGCGATCTTGTGCCAAGATAGATAGAGAGGATTGTTTTTTGCCCTTTTTTACAGGCCGAGTGTGTTTGATGGGAGGAAGTCGATGATTGTAGTATTTTTGATGGTTATTCTTGGTTATGTGCTGTTTGAGTAGTATATTTGGGGCTGATATGCAGGCCACGATTGGGGGGAGATACCCATGTGGCGGTGTACAATTGGCAAGGAATAACAAACTCATTAGTACAAGGATTTTTGACGGAATAGATGTATGAAAAAAACGATTATCTGTGCTCTGCTCCTCCTCGGCTCTGTGCTCGTAGGGCATGCTCAGGCTAGCCTAAGGCCTAGAATAGAGGTAGGGGGCAACCTCTCCACCCTCAGGCTCTCGAGCGATGACTATGTACAGCCCGACACTCGGCTCGGTCTACGCGTGGCAGGAGGCCTAGAGATGGATATTACCTACTGGAGCATGGCTTCGATGTACGCCTCTGCGGGGCTGACCTATAGGATGATGGGCTTCGAGAATGTGCACAACCGCGAGACCTACTCGGGCAGCCCCTACACCTTGGGCTATGCTAGTAGACTGCATCAGCTAACCCTCCCTCTGCAAATGGGGCTACGCTTTGCTACGGGGAGTAGCTGGAGTATCGCACTCGAGACGGGGCCCTATGGTGCTTATTCGCTGGCGCAGGTTACTACCGAGTACGACTACAGTGGTCGGGATACCTATAGTGGCTTTGGTGAGTACGACAAGCGCATACAGCTGGGGTGGGGGCTATCTGCACTAGCCGAATACAAACAATTCTACCTGCGCATAGGCTACGAGACAGACCTAACGCCCACCCTGCGCTACAATGCTCAGAAAGAATATGGCCAGGCGGCCTTCGCTACCATAGGAGTCTTCCTCTAGACCACCATCGAGGAGCCTCGAGAGCTGTGGTGATGAAGTCGTATGATCTAAGGATACAGACAGCGATAGAACGGCAAGAGACAACGCGTGCATACTAGGAGACCTCGGCGCATACCGATACTCGGGGTGTGCTTAGCCCTCGCCATTGGCTCGATGGCTGGCCAGCAGAGAGGCGAGGTGCGTCGGGATAGCCTAGAGGCTATCCCTAGGGGTGTCTTGCTCCCGCGTATGGCCTCCGACCTCGAGGTGGGGGGCTCGGTGTTTGCACCGCGTAGGCCGAGCAATGTGCGCACAGCCTTCGAGTACGATGCCCGATCGGGCATGTATCTGCTACGTACTTACCTAGGAGAGCACCCTCTAGGTACACCTATCGCCTATACCCCACGTGAGTACCTTGCTTATATGGCTCGTCGGCAGGAGGGGCTTTACTTTGATCAGCTCAATCGGGAAGCCCTGCGCCCTAAGACTCGAAGTAAGGCCTTCGATCCGCTGAATATGACCTTCGGCCTAGGGGTAGCAGAGCGCATCTTCGGGCCTGGTGGTATCAAGCTACGCCTTGCAGGGTCGGTAGATCTCTCGGCTGGCGTACGCTCGACACGCACCGACAACCCTGCCCTCAGCGAACGAGCTAGGCGCAGTACCTACCTCGACTTTGATGAGAAGATACAGGCTGGGGTGCAGGCTTCTGTAGGGACGAAGCTAAACTTTAGCCTCAACTACAATACGGAGAGCACCTTCGACTTTGATGCTCGCAAGCTCAAGCTCGCCTTCGAGGGCGAGGACGACGACATCATCAAGCTCATCGAGGCTGGCAACGTATCTATGCAACCACGCAACAGCCTCATCAGTGGCGGAGGGGCTCTCTTCGGGCTACATACCAAGATGCAGCTAGGACGCCTAACACTCGATATGATAGCGAGCCAACAGCGCACACAGCGTAGACGTGTGGCTACGGGAGGCGGAGCACAGACGACATCGTACGAGATCAGTGCCTCGTCGTACGATGAGCATAGGCACTTCTTCCTAGCCGAATACTTCCGCTCGCAGTACGATCAGGCTCTAGAGACGCTCCCCTACGTGCGCTCGGCCGTCAAGATAGGCAAGGTGGAGGTCTGGGTAACCAACCGACGGGGCAACTACAGCGATGCACGCGATGTAGTAGCCTTTGCCGACCTCGGGGAGGCTCGCAGGGTACATAGCCCTAACATTAGCCTATCCAATGCTGGGGCTTTTCATCCACGCAATGCTGCCAATAGCCTGTATGCCACACTGCTTGCAGACCCCAACCTACGCCACAGCGATCAAGTGGCACGTCTACTCTCAGGGCTACTACGTGCGGGGCAAGACTACGAGAAGGTGGAGAGCGCGCGCAAGCTCGATGAGAGCGAATATGTGGTTCACGAGACCCTAGGCTTCATCACACTCAATACCCGTCTACAGCCCGATGAGGTGCTGGCCGTAGCCTTCGAGTACACTCACATGGGACAGGTGTATCGAGTGGGAGAATTTGCCTCGGACAGACCCGAGGGCACTACCGACAATATCTACGTCAAGCTCCTCAAGGGTACCGACATGAGCCCTAGTGCCCCCTACTGGGCCTATATGATGCGCAATGCCTATAGCCTGGGGAGTGGAGTGTCCAACGTACAGGGGCAGGACTTCGAGCTCGAGGTCTACTATCGTAGCGATCGCACTGGTACTGATGTTCCTTATCTCCCCTCGGGAGCACTACAGGGCAGGCGATTTATGGACCTACTGGGGCTCGATAGGATGAACCAACGCCAGCAACCACAGAGTGACGGTCGATTTGACTATCTAGAGGGCGTTACGGTCAATGCCTCTAGAGGGATCATTTACTTGCCCTCGGTAGAGCCCTTTGGGGCGACACTATCGGGGCAGGGGGTGGAGGAGGCTCTCGTCTACAGTGAGCTCTACGACCGCCCCCTAGTGCGTGCTCGGCAGGTGGCAGAGAAGAATAAGTACAGCCTTAGGGGACGCTATCGGGCCACGACGAGCGGTGAGATCTCCCTAGGGGCCGTCAATATAACTCCTGGTAGCGTACGTGTAGTAGCCGCAGGGGCTACCCTCGTGGAGAATGTAGACTATACCGTAGACTACCTCTCGGGCGTGGTACGCATCATCAACGAACAGATAGCCTCTAGCCGTACACCCATAGAGGTAAGCCTAGAGGATGGTGGTGCGCTAAGCGCACAGCGCAAGACTCTGCTAGGCGTGGATCTCGGCTATCAGCTCGGGCGCAACCTACACCTCGGCGCAACGGCTATGTATCTGAGCGAGATGCCTCTGACGACCAAGACGGCCCTCGGTGAGGAGTCGATGCGCAACTTCATCTGGGGAGCCAACCTTAGCTGGCGCCACGAGAGCCAATGGCTTACCAACCTGCTCGATAAGATACCCCTGCTCGAGGTCTCCAAGCCTAGCCACATCAGCCTCGATGCTGAGTTTGCTCACCTTATCCCTGGGCATTACGAGAGCCATTACTCTCAGGGCTATAGCTATCTCGACGACTTTGAGACGTCTAGAGGGGAGATCGACCTAATGAGCGCCTACGCCTGGTCGCTGTCGTCCGTGCCTACCGATAGGGTAGCGACGAGTGCCACAGGGCTAGAGACGGGGTATGGCCGAGCACATCTCTCTTGGTTCTCTATCGACCCACTATTCACCAGAGAGCATAGTAGCCGTACACCGGCCTATATCCGCAACAATCCGGATCTCGTGAGCAACCACTACGTGCGCGAAGTAGAGCTGCGTGAGCTCTATCCCTACCGCGACCTCCATGCCAATCAGGTAGCTTATATGCAGACGTTCAGCCT
>JBHACB010000108.1:0-20984 GCA_041854325.1 Porphyromonas sp. | reverse complement strand
CCTGGCTATTGAATGCGTCCATAATCTCTGCGGCGAGCTTGTCTGCCATAGTCTTACCGCCACGCTTGCGAGCGAAGAGGATAAGGTTCTTCATGCTAATAGACTCCTTGCGCTCGGGGCGGATCTCAGTAGGCACCTGATAGGTAGCACCACCGATACGACGGCTCTTCACCTCTACCTGAGGGGTGATGTTGTCGAGAGCTGCCTTCCAAATATCGAGCGCGGTCTTGTCTTCCTGCTGTACCTTGCCCTCTACGATCTTGAGTGCAGAGTAGAAAATATCGAAGGCAATGCTCTTCTTGCCATCGTACATAAGGTGATTAACAAACTTCGTCACCTTAACATCTCCAAATATGGGATCAGGCAGTACCTGTCTCTTTTTGGGCTTTGCTTTTCTCATTACTTTGTTTGCTTTGTTTTGATTGGTTGCCTTGCCTAATTGTCTTCAACGCCCACGCTTGGGCATTTACTCAACCTGTTTTAGCCTATTCAACGAACTCAAAACTGGTTCTTTACTTATCGACTAGTACCGCTCTGCCTGCGGTCTGGAGGCGACATACCTGCCTCGCGGGTTGGCTAGTGAGCCCGAAGTGTTACTTCTTCTTGCCCTTGGCTGGTGCAGCTGCAGCCTGACCTGGCTTAGGACGCTTGGCACCATACTTACTACGGCGCTGTGTACGGCCATTAACACCAGCAGTATCAAGCGTACCGCGTACGATGTGATAACGCACACCTGGGAGGTCCTTCACACGGCCACCGCGTACCAGCACGATGCTGTGCTCCTGTAGGTTATGACCTTCCCCTGGGATGTAAGCATTCACTTCCTTAGAGTTAGTCAGACGTACACGAGCTACCTTACGCATAGCCGAGTTAGGCTTCTTGGGCGTGGTCGTGTACACGCGCACACATACACCACGGCGCTGTGGACACGAGTCTAGAGCTGGGCTCTTACCCTTCTCTACGATCACCTCGCGCCCCTTTCTAACCAATTGTTGAATTGTAGGCATCTTTACTTTTATTCCTTATTATAAAACACTTATCGCTTCATACGCCCTGCATAGATACGCCTAAGCACACTACACAAAGCGTGTGCAAAGATACGCATTATTTCCAAACTGCCAAACACTTACCCACATTTCTCTTCGCACGTACATCACACAGACAAGTGCGACCTCCACTCATATATTCTCGACAGAAAACACCTAGCCTATCCTCTCACCAACAGAGGAGTTGTATAGCGGCCTCAGATTGTATCGTCTGGTGCACACGGGTGGTCGGGGCGCAGGACGGAGGCATTGGAGGGAGGGGGAGGATGCCCCTAGGCGACCGAGGGGAAACGCGCGAGAGCTAGCGAGATGGAGAGCCTAGAGGGGACAGAGGAGAAGAGGGGAGATGGAGGTGTACCCTAGGCCTGAGACGAGGGCGGAGGCGAGCCAGACGCCAAGAGTTCGCGTAGCCAGCGGATGACGGCGAGGTCGACGCTCGAGGCAAACTTGCGAGCGAAGAGCTTGTCGGAGGCGAGCAGGCGTTCGCTGTCGGCCAGCGTCAGTACACGCGGCGAATTGCCTCCCTCGGGCCAGTCGGTGTAGCGCATGTCGGTAGCTCCTGCTAGGTAGAGCCTCGTACGATAGGGACTATTCCACAGCAAGGTCTGTACGAAGATCTCATCAGCATTGCGCGTGTGCCGATAGCGGTGCGTGAGGTATGGACGGTGGGCTAGCAGATAGCGGACGCAGTCGTCGGTGAGGCTGACCCAGTTGGCTCCCTTGCGCACCTCTCCCTCGATAGGGCGAGGGCCCAGCAAGCGATAGAGCAGGTCTGCACAGAATAGGCGGCACTTGGCCAACAAGACGCTCGGCAGGTAGGGCAAGCCTCGCTCGTAGCGCATGCCATAGTGGTAGCGATCTACCTTGTAGCGAGCATCCCACACCTGATCATCTCGCCCCCAGACCGATACGACCTGTAGCCCACCTAGGGTATCGAAGAAGTGATGTATATAGTCCTGACTCTTGATCGGGAGGTCGGCCCCTGAGAGCAGATGATAGTAGGCATACTCGCCCCCCTGAGCAGCCCTAGCGAAGAGAGCTAGCTCTGCATCTATCATGCTGCTATGTCCCCAAGCCACGTCAATGCGCTCCTCGAGAATGTGGAGCGAGGCATGCTCTACCACGAGGCGTGTCGCATCGAAAGCGTGCCACTTGCGGTCGGCATGGAGGTAGATATCGTTGCGCGCGTCATCGAGCATCTCGAGGAGGGTCTCCAAGAGAGGCTGATCGGCGTGCGCCATGATGAGGTAGGCATGCTTGGCCATCGTAGGTGAGGGGTTGGGATGTTGATAAAGGGGGGGGGGCTGCATCTAGAGGCGACTCAATCGAATCGCCACGGGGCTCCATACACCCCGACAAAGCTAATGAATGCCGAGTAGACCAGCAAATAGGATTGCCTAGGGAAGGGCAAAAGCCTCATGTAGACGGTCGAAGCGAGCAAGGGAGGCCTCGCCATGCTTGAGCAAGGATTGGCGCACCTTGTCGAGAGGCTTGCGCTCGCCTATCCGAGTCTTGGAGTAAAACTTGTCAGCATAGCAGATAATACGCTCCTCGACCGACTGTGGCATATAGATCCCGGGAGGCAGATCGATACCGCGAGCTAGGATCTCGCTCGGCTCGAGACCAGAGCCCGTGTGCCGCTCTGCCACTAGGGCGTGGCGTGGATAGCCTAGCTCACGCAGCAGCTCTGCCCCTAGGTAGCCATGGCGGATATAGGGCTCGGTGCCATGACAGCCTATGCCACTAGCATCGGTCAGGAAGACACCAAGGTCGTGTAGCATAGCCGCCTCGACGACGAAGGTCGCATCGGCCCCTAGCTCGGGATGTGCACGCACCACCTCTAGGGCCATAGATGCTACATCACGGCTATGTGCCACTAGGATGCGGTATGCCTCGCTCCCTGGCGTATAGTAACGCTCGATGATACTCAGTGGATCCATACTACCAGCCAAAGCCCTCGCTCGTACCCCAGCGTCCGCATGCCTTGAGCGTCTGCTCTATCAGATCGCGCACCACTCCATAGCCCCCATCACAGAGGGATATATACTTAGCGACAGCCTTCACCTCGGGAGCTGCATCGGCAGGGGCACAGGGTAGACCTACGAGACGCATCACCTCGATGTCGGGGATGTCGTCGCCGATATACGCCATCTGCCAGGTGGGGATACCTGTCAGGGTCTCTAGCTCGCGGAGCTTGCCAGCCTTGTCCTTGATACGCATATAGATGTGCTGTACACCTAGCTGCTCGAAGCGCTGGCGCATCGGCTGGCTCTCGCCTCCCGAGATGATGGCGATCGTATAGCCCTGCTTAACGGCATACTGCATCGCATAGCCGTCCTTGACATTGACCGTACGCATCGGCATGCCTGAGACGTCTACGGGGCTCACCGTGGCACTCACTACGCCGTCCATATCGAGGACGAAGGCACGTATCTGCGTCAGGTCGTGTGGAATACTACTCATTATACTTGTCTTATGTAGATGATTGGTGCGTGGCTCGAATACTCTCGCTTAGCAGGCGATAGAGCGTCTGGAGGTCGGGCCGAGCCTCGAGCAGGGCTAGGTGCCTATCTATCGTGGGCCGATCGTCTCGTAGGGCTGGCCCTGTCTGCGCCTCTAGGGCAGGCATGGTATGGAGCTTGGCGACCATCTCACTCACGAGGGGGAGCAGCACCTTGGGCTCCAAGCCCTCGGCATGGAGATATTCCTCGGCTAGGGCAATGAGGTGGTTGGTGAAGTTGCACGCCAACACAGCTCCTAGATGTAGCCGTCCGCGAGCCTCACTATCAGCATAGGCGACACGCCCCGATAGGGCTATAGCGAGAGCCTCGAGTGCAGCATAGCTCTCAGGGGTGCTACCCTCGATGTAGAGAGGGAGGTCTCTCCAATCGAGTGGGCGCGTACGGCTGAAGGTCTGTAGCGGATACAGCACCCCACAGCTATGGTGGTGGGTGAGCATCGCCTCTAGTGGTACGCTACCAGCCGTATGCACCCACAGCCCACGAGTCGGGGGCATGGCACGCCACACCTCGGGAAGTGCTCTATCGCCCAAGGCGAAGAGGTAGTAGTCGGCACACGGATCGAGATCGTCAAGAGAGTATGCTACCGCACAGCTGTAGGGCAAAGCCTGTAGGAGCGACTGCACTGCCTCGGGGCGTCGGCCGTAGATCTGTGCGAGGACGAAGCCCTCGAGGGTAGCGATACCCTGTGCTAGGTGATAGGCGACATGCCCCGTACCAAGGAGAACGATCCGCTTCATACTCCCCTCCCTCTGCTATTGGCCTAGCTCGGAGCTTGGCATCGTATATCGCCCTAGATGTATCTGCTCCCAGCGCAGACTCTCGACAGGACGCTCGGGGGCCTCGCCATTGACGTAGCCAACGCCTATGATACAGAGCACCTCGAGCTGGTAAGGGATGTCGAGCACCTGGCGAACATACTCGGCGGAGTCTTGCCCATTGGGCGTAGTACGCCCCTCCACCTCGGCCCAGCACGAGCCTAGACCTAGCTCCCAAGCCTGTAGCTGTAGGTAGCCAGCAGCGAGCGAAGCATCCGCGATCCAGTGATCGCACTCCATGGGGCTACCCAGCACCACGATGCCGAGAGGAACATCCTTGAGGAAGACACAGCCCTTCTCACGCATATAGCTAAGACGCTCGAGCGTCTCGCGATCGTCTACGAGGACGAACTGTGTCGTATGCTTGTTCTTGGACGACGGAGCACGTAGCGCAGCCTCCATGATCACCTGCACCTGCTCGGGAGTCAGCGTACGCTCCCTGTCGTATATGCGTATGGTGCGCCGCGTGCGGATCGCATCCATGACTCTAATATCATCCATTCTTACTAATCTGCTTGTTATCGTTTGGTTGCCCAAAGATACTCATTCGCCTGCGCCTGACCAAAGCTCTCTCCTCTCGAGCCCCTAAGGTCTAACCTCTAACGCCCAATCTCTTCCCCTCTCCCCTACCCCATTGGCACCCCTAGGGTGGACGAGGCGTCCGCCCTAGGAGAGAAAAGTCGCCCCTCTAGGGCGTCCATAGCTTCCCCCCTACACCTCCGCATGCGAGTGTCTCCCTCGGCATCGACCACTAGGCACGCGGCAAGCGTCACAAAGCACAGAGGCTACCCCCACACATAGCGTGGGAGTAGCCTCTGTACATATGTGATAGTGGCTTACTCGGCAGCAGTCGCCTCGGGCGCAGCCGCCTCGGCAGTACCCTTGCCCGAGCCACGACGCGAACGGCGTGTCTTGGGGGCTTTCTTGTCCGAAGCCTTGAGCATGTTCTCGTTGAAGTCTACTAGCTCGATGAAGCACATCGCAGCGTTGTCACCAAGACGATTGCCCGTCTTGAGGATGCGCGTATAGCCACCTGGACGATCGGCCACCTTGGCAGCTACAGTGCTGAATAGCTCCTGAACGGCATACTTGTTCTGTAGCTCTGCGAACACTACACGACGAGCGTGGGTGCTGTCGTCCTTGCTACGCGTGATCATAGGCTCTACGTACACGCGGAGTGCCTTAGCCTTGGCTAGCGTAGTAAAGATGCGCTTGTGGAGGATCAGCGAAGCAGCCATATTAGAGAGGAGCGCCTCACGATGAGCCTTCTTGCGACCCAGGTGATTGAATTTCTTATTATGTCTCATCTGTTTTTAGTCTTTATCTAATTTGTACTTACTAACATCCATACCAAAGCTGAGGTTCAGGTTCGACACCAGCTCATCGAGCTCATCGAGCGACTTCTTTCCGAAGTTGCGGAACTTCATCAGATCGTTCTTCTGATAGCCCACCAGCTGACCTACAGTGAGCACGTTGGCTGCATTGAGGCAGTTGAGCGCGCGTACCGACAGATCTAGCTCCTTGAGCTCTGTCTTGAGGATCTGACGCAGATGTAGCGTAGCTTCGTCAAAGTCGTCCTCGGCATCGGCTACAGGCGCCTCGATCTCTATCGTCTCGTCGCTGAAGAGACGGAAGTGCTCGATAAGGATATGAGCAGACTCCTTGAGCGCATCCTGTGGATGTATACTACCATCGGTAGTGATCTCGAGGATGAGCTTCTCGTAGTCGGTCTTCTGCTCTACACGATAGTTTTCGGTGAAGTACTTCACGTTGCGAATAGGCGTGTAGATAGAGTCGATAGCGATGAGCTGTAGCTCGTCGGCCTCGCTGTGCTTCTCGTCTGCAGGTACGTAGCCACGGCCCTTGTTGATCGCGATGTCGATCGAGAAGCTATAGGCCTCGTCGATGTTGCAGATCACGAGCTCGGGGTTGAGCACGCTGAAGTTGGTCAGCTTGGCGTCCATATCACCAGCGAGGAACTGCTTCTTGCCCGATATGGTGAGCGAGATGGTCTCCTCAGTGGCACTGGGTACGCGAGGGATGAAACGAACTTGCTTTAGGTTAAGAATGATATTAGTAACATCCTCCAAGACACCCGGAATAGTAGCAAATTCATGATTTACGCCATCGATCTTGATCGTAGTGATGGCATAGCCTTCGAGTGAGGAAAGGAGGATACGACGTAGGGCATTACCGATAGTAATGCCATAGCCCGGCTCGAGTGGGCGGAACTCAAACTTGGCGAATGAGCTCGTCGCCTCCATCATGATAACGTTTTCGGGCTTCTGAAATGCTAGTATTGCCATGTGAACTCTAGGATTAATATTACTTAGAATACAGTTCTACGATCAACTGCTCCTTGATTTCTTCAGGAATATCAGCACGCTCGGGCGTGTGGAGGAACTTGCCGCTCTTGCTAGCGTTGTCCCACTCTAGCCACGCATACTTGCTGTGATTGAAGCCAGCGAGCGAGTCCTCAATGATCTCGAGGCTCTTGCTACGCTCACGCACACCTACCACCTGACCAGGCTTGAGGGTGTATGAGGGGATGTTGACCACCTGACCATCTACTACGATGTGGCGGTGCGACACGAGCTGGCGAGCAGCAGCACGCGAGCGAGCGATACCGAGGCGGAACACTACGTTGTCGAGACGGCTCTCGAGGAGCTGTAGGAGGATCTCACCCGTTACGCCCTTGGTACGGCTAGCCTTATCAAAGAGATTGCGGAACTGACGCTCCAGCACACCATAGGTGTACTTAGCCTTCTGCTTCTCCTTGAGCTGAATGCCGTATTCGCTCGTCTTACGACGACGGCTGTTGCCATGCTGACCAGGAGGGTAGTTCTTCTTGGTCAGAACCTTGTCTGCACCGAAGATGGGCGCACCCAGCTTGCGGGCTATCTTGGATTTGGGGCCTGTATATCTTGCCATTTTGTTCTGTATTAAAGTGCAGTAAGCACTTCGGCTCTCGAGGAGCTAGAGGCGAGCATCGGTAGGAGTGAGGTGCAGCCGCGATCGGTTACGAGGAGAGGGTAATATGAAAGTATAGCCAATCTAAATCACCTGCTATCCACCAGCACGCTCGGTAGAGCTCTCTGAGCCTGTCTTATCTGCTTCCGTTATTTAACAATACGTCGTTAGCCGATTGATTAAGGCTTTCTTCTCTTGGGAGGACGACAGCCGTTGTGTGGCAGTGGCGTTACGTCGATGATCTCGAGGACCTCGATGCCAGCACCATGGATCGTGCGGATAGCCGATTCGCGGCCATTACCTGGCCCCTTGACGTACACCTTGACCTTGCGCATACCGAGGTCGTAAGCGACCTTGGCGCAGTCCTGGGCAGCCATCTGAGCAGCATAGGGCGTATTCTTCTTGCTGCTACGGAACCCCATCTTACCTGCGCTCGACCAGCTGATTACCTGGCCATCGCTGTTGGCAAGCGAGATGATAATATTGTTGAAAGAAGAGTGGATGTGAGCCTGGCCCACAGCGTCGATGCGAACGACCTTCTTCTTCGTTACTGTTTTCTTTGCCATATCAACCTAGTTTACTTTGTAGCTTTCTTCTTGTTTGCAACAGTCTTCTTCTTACCCTTGCGTGTACGAGCGTTGTTCTTAGTGCTCTGTCCACGTAGTGGCAAGCCGATACGGTGGCGGACACCACGGTAGCAACCGATGTCCATCAGGCGCTTGATGTTTAGCGAGATTTCGCTACGCAGATCACCTTCTACCTTGTAGTCGGCACCGATCACCTCACGGATGGCGGCAGCCTGGTCGTCAGTCCAGTCCTTCACCTTGATGTTGCGGTCTACACCAGCCTTATCAAGGATCTTGGCTGAGCTGCTTCGGCCGATACCGAAGATGTAGGTCAAGGCAATTTCTCCTCGTTTGTTTTGCGGCAGGTCAACGCCGACAATTCTTATAGCCATACTTTATTGTTAGTTGTTTGATGACGTTTTACTAACCCTGACGTTGCTTGTACTTAGGGTTCTTCTTGTTGATCACGTACAGGCGACCTTTGCGACGCACGATCTTGCAGTCCGCGGTACGCTTCTTTAGAGATGCTCTTACTTTCATATCTTATATTGTATTATTTGTATCTGAACGATATTCTGCCTTTGGACAGATCGTAGGGCGACATCTCCACCTTCACTCGGTCGCCAGGCAAGATCTTGATATAGTGCATGCGCATCTTGCCCGAGATGTGGGCAATGATCTGATGACCATTCTCAAGCTCTACCCGAAACATCGAGTTGGAGAGGGATTCGAGGACTACACCGTCCTGTTCGATTGCAGCTTGCTTCGACATAAAAACACTTTACTCTTTTAGAATTCTCTTTCTCCCAAGACCTCACGAATGAAGTCGAACGACGACAAGATATCGGCCTTGCCATCGCGCACAGCGACACAGTGCTCAAAGTGGGCACTAGGCTTACGACTCTTGGTAAGGATCGTCCAGCCATCGCGTGCCATAGACACGTTCTTGCTCCCGATGTTGATCATCGGCTCGATGCAGATACACATACCAGAGCGCAGCTCGGTACCAGTGCCACGGCGCCCATAGTTGGGCACCTCGGGAGCCTCGTGCATACTCTGCCCGATACCATGTCCTACGAGCTCGCGTACTACATGATAGCCACGAGCCTCGCAGTACTGCTGTACAGCATGCCCTATATCGCCTGTACGACGACCCGAGACGGCCTGCTCTATACCTATATAGAGCGACTGGCGCGTGGTGAGGAGCAGGTCGTAGACCTCGCTCGAGATCTCACCCACGGCGAAGGTATAGGCACTATCGCCAGTGAAGCCTGCGAGCTTGGTACCACAGTCTACCGACACGATGTCGCCCTCGCACAGGACGACCTTGTCGGAAGGCACTCCATGCACCACAGCATCATTGACACTCGTACAGAGGCTACCAGGGAAGCCGTTGTAGCCAAGGAAGGCAGGGGTAGCTCCGTGATCACGGATATACTCCTCTGCGCGCTTGTCTAGCTGGCGTGTCGTTACCCCTGGGGCTATGAGGCGTGCGACCTCGGCGAGCGTACGCCCTACCAGTAGGTTGGCCGCACGCATCAGCTCAATCTCTTCGTCAGTCTTGAGATAGATCATACGTTAGTATGCCGATACAGAGCCCGAGCGTCCCTTGATACGTCCACTCTTGAGCAGACCATCGTAATGACGCATAAGCAGATGACTCTCGATCTGCTGGAGCGTGTCAAGCACTACCCCAACGAGGATGATCAGAGACGTACCACCAAAGAACTGAGCAAACTCTGCCGTAACACCGAAGAGCTGCGCAAATGCAGGCAGGATAGCCACGATGGCTAGGAAGAGTGCACCTGGCAGAGTAATGCGATCCATGATCGCATCGATATAGTTCTTGGTAGCTTTGCCAGGCTTGACGCCAGGGATAAAGCCATTGTTACGCTTGAGATCGTCTGCGATCTGAGTGGGGTTGATCGTGATCGCCGTATAGAAGTACGTAAACACGAAGATCATCAGCGCGAAGATAAAGTTGTACCAAAAGCTAGTACCCGTGCTGAAAGACTGTAGGAACGTACTATTCTTGCCCCACTCGGTCATGCCCAGTAGCTGGATGGGGATGAACATGATAGCCTGTGCGAAGATGATAGGCATCACGTTGGCCGCATTTACCTTGAGGGGGATATACTGGCGTGCTCCACCATACTGCTTGTTGCCCACCACACGCTTGGCGTACTGCACGGGCACACGGCGTGCGCCCTGTACCAGCATGATAGCACCAGCGATGATGACCAAGATCACGATCACCTCTACGAGGCCTGCCACCAGACCACCCATGCCGACCTGCTTGACGCGAGCGCCAAACTCGGCGAAGGCAGCCGCTGGGAGGCGAGCGATGATACCCACCATGATGATGAGCGACACGCCATTGCCCAGACCCTTGTCAGTGATGCGCTCACCAAGCCATAGCACGAACATACTACCGGCGGCGAGGATGATCGTAGCATAGACCTGGAACCACAAGCCCGAGGGCACCGTCTGCGCATTGGCAGCATGGAGCTGAGCATTGAGGTTGATCAGATACGCGGGAGCCTGTACCAGCAAAATCAGTACCGTGAGGTAGCGAGTCCACTGCTCTATCTTGCGACGACCGCTCTCACCCTCGCGCTGTAGCTTCTGCATGGAGGGAACGACGATAGCAGCAAGCTGCATAACGATAGACGCAGAGATATAGGGCATGATACCCAGTGCGAATATCGAAGCATTAGAGAAAGCGCCCCCAGAGAACATATCGATCAAAGCCATCACACCGCCCGAAGCCTGTGCGCTAAGCGCCGTAAGCTCGGCGGGGTTGATACCTGGGATCACAATATGTGCCCCAAGACGGTAGATGATAACAAAAAACACCGTCGTGAGGATACGCTTGCGCAGCTCCTCAACGCTCCAGATGTTTTTTAACGTCTCAAATAAGCGCATAAGACTAGATTTAGAGTTTGACTACAGAGCCTCCAGCAGCGATGATAGCTGCCTCAGCGCTCTTGCTGAATGCATTTGCCTCTACCTCTAGCTTAGCCGTGAGAGCACCGTTGCCAAGGATCTTGATAGGCGCCTTGCCACTTACCAGACCTGCAGCCTTGAGCTCCTCGGCTGAGATGCGGCTGAGGCTCTTGGCCTCGGCGAGTGCCTGGAGGGTAGCGAGGTTGACAGGGGCATACTCTACACGGTTGATATTCTTGAAGCCGAACTTGGGCAGACGACGCTGGATAGGCATCTGACCACCTTCGAAACCAATCTTCTTGGAGTAACCAGAGCGGCTCTTGGCCCCCTTGTGACCACGGGTAGACGTACCACCTAGGCCAGACCCTGGACCGCGACCTATTCTCTTACGAGTCTTCACCGAGCCCTCTGCGGGCTTCAAACTTGATAGATTCATATCTCGAGTTGATTGATATTTAATTATTCTACGATGCGAACGAGGTGCTTCACAGCAGCCACCATACCCAAGATCTGGGGCGTAGCTTCGTGCTCTACTACCTGGTTCATTTTCTTCAGACCTAGGGCATTGAGCGTTAGCTTCTGCACCTTAGGAGTCTTGATGCGGCTACGCACCTGCTGGATCTTAATCTTTGCCATTGTCGATTTCCTTTCCTAATGGTTACTAACCCTTGAATACCTTCTCTACAGACACACCGCGATGACGAGCTACCGTCAGAGGATCGCGCATCTCACTAAGGGCTTCGATAGTAGCCTTAACGAGGTTGTGTGGGTTGGACGAGCCCTTGCTCTTGGCAAGTACGTCGTGCACACCTACGCTCTCGAGCACGGCACGCATAGCACCACCGGCCTTCACCCCAGTACCCGCGGAGGCAGGCTTGAGGAACACGCGAGCACCACCGAATGATGCGCTCTGCTCGTGAGGGATAGTACCCTTGTGTACTGGCACACGCACGAGGTTCTTCTTGGCAGCTTCTACGCCCTTGGCAATAGCGGCAGACACTTCACCTGCCTTACCCAGACCCCAGCCTACTACGCCATCTTCATTGCCCACTACTACGATAGCAGCGAACGTGAACGTACGACCACCCTTCGTCACCTTCGTAACGCGGTTGATGGCTACGAGTCTGTCCTTTAGTTCTAAGTCGTTGGTAGACTTAACGCGATTTTCGATTCTTGCCATTTGCGATTAAAATTTAAGACCTGCCTCGCGTGCTGCTTCGGCCAATTGCTTTACACGACCGTGGTAGAGGTAACCATTGCGGTCAAATACTACTGTCTCTACACCAGCGGCGAGAGCAGCCTTAGCCACCTCGGCGCCTACTAGAGCTGCGATCTCCTGCTTGGTGCCAGAGGCTTCTAGCTTGAGCGACGATGCGCTAGCTAGCGTGTGGCCAGCTACGTCGTCGATGACCTGAGCATAGATCTGCTTATTGCTGCGGAAAACCGTGAGGCGTGGACGCTCGGCTGTCCCATGGATCTTGCCGCGCACACGTGCCTTGATCTTTAGTCTTCTATTTTCTTTCTTTACCATGATTACTTTAAGTTTTTGAGCTTGTGCCAGCCGTTACTTACCAGCAGACTTACCAGACTTACGACGGAGTACTTCACCCTCGAACTTGATACCCTTACCCTTGTATGGCTCAGGCTTGCGGAACGAACGGATCTTCGTGCACACCTGACCGAGAAGCTGCTTGTCGGCAGACTCTAGGATGATGAGAGGGTTCTTGTTGCGCTCGGTCTTCGTCTCTACCTTCACCTCGGGGGCGAGCTGTAGATACACGTTGTGCGTGAAGCCGAGAGAGAGCTCGAGGATCTGACCCTGATTGGAGGCGCGATAACCTACACCTACCAGCTCGAGCGTCTTCGTGAAGCCCTGAGATACTCCAGTAACCATATTGTTGATGAGGGCACGATACAGACCATGCAGGCTACGCTCTTGGCGCTCGTCGCTCTGACGCTCTACCACTACGTTGCCGTCCTCTATCTTGACGATGATGCGAGGGTCGATGCTCTGCTTGAGCTCACCCTTGGGGCCCTTTACCATTACTACGCCTTCGCTCTGAGACACAGTGACGCCAGCAGGGATGCTGATAGGCAGCTTACCAATTCTTGACATTGCTTGTTTCTCCTACCGATTAATATACGTAACACAGTACTTCGCCACCCACCTTGAGCTCGCGAGCTTCCTTGTCGGTCATTACACCCTTGCTCGTCGAGAGGATAGCGATACCTAGACCATTCAACACACGTGGCATATCGCGATAGCCAACATACCTACGAAGACCGGGGCGAGACACGCGCTTAAGTGCCTTAAGGGCGTTCACACGACCAGTACGATCGTACTTGAGGGCTACCTTGATGCTACCCTGAGGGCCTTCCTCTACGAACTTGAAGTTCAAGATGTAGCCCTTGTCGAAGAGGATCTTCGTGATCTCCTTCTTGAGGTTCGACGCTGGGATCTCAACCACTCTGTGGCCAGCCTTCACTGCATTGCGCAGGCGCGTCAGATAATCCGCTATTGGATCTGTCATTTTGAATTGAATTAAATTGATACGGGACTTCCGTACAATATTTAACATTAAACACTTAACACTCTCTACACACCCCTCTGCACGACAGTGAAACGCACAGCTTGGAGCATAAAAAGTATGCAAATGTACAACATTTTCTCGACCTGACAAGACTTGCAAACAAAATTCTTATCTCTAACCACTTACAAGCCCCCTCTGCTCCCATCTCCCATCTGCTACACCAGAGGCATCCACCACCGAGCAGAGAGGAGGCAAGACAAAGCAGGAGCCGCGCCACAGCTATTGTGGCACGGCTCCTATATTATATGAGAGAGTGAGTAGGTGGTGCGAGCTTAGTCGTCGTAGCCGAGGTAGGTACCATCGGCAGCGTAGTAGAGCTCGTAGTTGGGCGTATCAACCATGTAGCGGTTGTTCTTGAACTCTACCTCCGTTACCACTCTAGCGAGGTTGTACTGCTTGAGTGAGGATACAGCCTTGGCAGGAAGGAAAGCCGAGAGAGCGCTCTGGGGTACATAGAGGCGATAGTCTTCGTCGCCATCGATCTCTACGAGGTTGCCAGTAGCATCGTACTTGAGCGTATAGCTATTGCGGTAGCCCTGCTGGAGGTAGAACTTGGTGTAGGCGCGGCCATCGTCGTTGCCCGTCTTGGTGTACACAATGCTGTACTTGGGGAAGTGCTTGGCAGCAAACTCCTTGGCCTTGCTAGCTACAGTCTGTGGCGCAGGATCGGGAGTAGGCGTCGTGCCACCACCCTTGTTGCCACGAGAGATTAGCTCACCCTTCTTGTCAAAGAGCAGGTCGGCACCTGTCGTCACATCGAGCTTGAAGCCATAAGACTTGCGCTCGATCTCCTCAACAGCGAGGTTGTTGGTGCGGATGTAGTCCACGATAGCACGTGGGAAGTTGGGCAGAGAGGCGATGAAGTCGTAGGGTAGTACGCCGTTCTCAGCCTCTACGTCGGTCCAGAGACCATTGGCATCGAACTCGATATCGATGTACACCCCAGCGGCCTTAGCCTGTGGTGCTAGCGTGCTCTCGAAGAGGCTACCACGCTCGCTAGCCTCCTGGAACTGCACCGTGCGCGTTACCGTATAGCTACGGAATGAGTTCACTACTGTGCGAGCACTCTCGGGCAGAGAGGCGAGAGCATCGGTTGCTACCTCCGTCGATTGGGGGTTCTGCTCCAGAACTTCGTCGGCCTTGTTACAGCTGGCTAGGGTCGCAAGACCGAGAGCCACGATCATTACTTTTGTCTTCATACAATAATCTGTTTGGTTGATGATTAGTTATACTTACGTTCGTTCTTTTTACGCTGCAAAGGTCGGGGCCAATTCTGAAAAGATTTGGGATTTTTTTGCGTTTTCGCAATTTATTTTTGACTTTTTTACGCAAAATCTACTTTTCTTGCTACTACTACCATCCAAAGCAGCACCTCCTACCTACGGCAACCCTCATATGATACGGCCTGCATCATCTCGGCCTACTACTCGTATGTGCGCACTACCCACACCGCAAAGTATAGGGCACGCCCCAAAACGTTCGATGTTTTTGGTGAAAAACATCGAACTAATCGGCCAAAAACATCGAACGTTTTGACCAAAAACATCGAACATTTGGTGCAAAAACATCGATGTTTTTGCGCCTCTAGTATAGAGCCAACCTTGGCGCGCCACCTCTAGCTCACCCACGACAAAGCCGTCCACTAGGCTCCTAGGCCTAGTGGACGGCTGTACTTCGTCTGGTAGCTACTAGGCAATAGACCTACTAGCTATAGTCAGAGCGTGGGCATCCTTACTTGCGGAATAGGACACAGCTCTCGGCAAGGCGACGATTGAGCTTCTCAATGTTGGCATTGAGCGTCTTCTCATCGTGAGCGACAGAGAGCGACAGAGACGACCCGTCATCGATACTTACACGGAATACGTGTATATCCCCCTTGACCTCTGTAGGCGAGATATAGGGGCGCGACACGTAGCCACGCTCGTTGGCCGCATCGTAGAAGACATCGAAGAAGCCTCCACCCTGCTCTGCGCGACGGATGAAGCGGATGTTGTTCTGCTCCATGAAGGCCTTGAACTCACGAGTCAGCACGTAGTTGCCCTGCGAGTCGACCCAGTACATGCGGTTGAGCGAGGTCAGTACGCTGGCCTCGAAGAGGGTATTGATGTATGGGCGTTCGGCTTCGGTGGGCTTGGCCTTGCGGAAGAAGAAATAGTTGCGGTGTGTAAACTCGGCATTCTGTCCAGCAGCGAGCTCGTACCTGTCGTGCGTAGCATCGATCTCCTCCTTGATAGATCCGCGCTCCTCTTCCCAGGTAGTGATCTCTGCACGCGTCTTGCTACTAGGGATATTCTTGGTGCGGAACGACAGCCAAGTAGCCTGCTCCTGTAGAGGGAGCTCGGTGAATGTCGCATAGTCTACGAGCTGCTTCTCCGTAACCTTGATCTCGACGGCAGCACCTCTAGGCCCAGTCTCTACGAGGGCATCGTAGATATAACGGCTATCCTCACGCACATACTCGGTGTCGGACGTCTTCGTGAAGCCATTCTCCTTCATGAAGGCCTCAAACTCGGGGTTGTCGATGATCTTAGTACGGTCGGGGCATAGCACGCCTGCGGCCGTCATAGCAGTAGCCTCAACGCTATTGAACTCATACTGCACCACCTGCATGATAGGGCTCTTGGTGAGCACTCGGTAGAACGTCGTATTGAGGTTGTCGTCGGGAAGCATCGTTACCACACTACCACGAGCCTGCTCTAGGCGAAGGATATCGCGCACCTTGGCTGGGGCGTTGAGCAGAGGCAATACATAGTATAGTATACCCTCCTGAGTGATCTCTACCTCACGGATCGTAGTACCGGCCGATAGGTGTAGCTTCACCGAACGCTGGGTGCGCTCCGTATTCGCCTTGACAGTGGCCACAAAGCCTCGATCTGTGATGTTGCTCACCTCTAGCCACTCGGCCTCGGACACGAACTCGATAGAGACCGTGCCATTGGTGGTAAACTCAATCTGCTTGCGCCCGCCATCGCTGTCGAATAGCACCGACTCCTCAAGAAGCTCGAGGGTGAAGTCCGATGCCGTCTGGCGTACCGACACACGCCTCTGCTTATCGCCTGCGAGCACCACGATAGAGCCATTGCGCTCGGCACTGTAGGGGTTGGCATTAGCCTTTACCTTGAGGGTATTGCCCTCCTGCGTTAGCGTGAGCCACTCCCCGTCTTGGGGAGAGACATACGACCAGCTAGAGCCGTTGGTCGTCACCGTGAGCGTCTGCTCTGCTGCATCCTTGGCGAAGAGAAGCGACGTCTCAGACACGTCGAGCGTGATCTCCTCGTAGGTATCCTCCTTGGGGCGGCAAGCAGGCAAGATGAGCATGAGGGCCAATAGCCCTAGGAAGTACTTCGTCATTGTCTTCATAACTATGCACAGTTATCTTAAAAAATTATGTAATATTTCGGGTTGTATTCTGATGCACATAGCCACTAGCCTCAGTACGCCTATATATAATGATGCACCTAGAGCTAGCGACCACCGTGAGACGAGGACCCACTAGCGGAGATCCCCTCACGAAGCCACGGCCTCGTGAAGGGGCCTCCAATGGGCATAGTCGCCTAGTGTGCTAACGCCTCGCGAGGCTTAGGATCTTGGCTTCTGCAGCCTTGACACTCTTGACGTACTGCTCCTTGTCGAGGACAGAGCGGATAGAGGTCGATGAGACACCGAGGTCCATACGAGCTACCTGAAAGTCTACCATTAGACTACCAGCAAACTCGGTAGCCGTCATCATGTACACCGTCTTGGTCGCAGCATGGTAGAAGGCATCGATGATGCGACCGCTATTGGCGACACGGCGGTAGAACTTGATGTCGTTGCGAGCGCACAGAGCCTTGAACTCACGGGTCAGCACATGGCCCCCTTCGCTATCAGTCCAGTACACGCGAGTAAGGTCGGCGAGAGCGCGGAGGCTATTCACCTCGTTCTTGTAGGGACGCTCAGCAGTCTTGGCGCCAGCGACGAGGTAGTAGCCACGATACTTGATATCGATCTTCTTCTCCTCGGCTAGCTCGTAGAGGATGTGCGTAGCCTCACTATGCACCTCGGTGCTACCCTCGGAGGTTTCGTACTCGATGAGCTCGTCCTTGGTCTTACCATGCTTGCCCTCGTCAATGAACGCAAGCCAGTCGTTCATCGCCTTGAGAGGTATGTCAGAGAAGGTGGCGTAGTCTTGAGTCTGGATCTCCTCAACGACCACAGTAACGAGGGCGCCACCATCCTGGGCAGCCTCGACAGTGGCAGTGAAGGTGTAGCCATTCTGATCGAGGGTAAAGATATTGGCCTCCTTCTTGGCGAAGCCACTTGCCTGCATGAAGGCGTCAAACTCGGCATTGTCTACCACGAGGTCGGCCTGACGGCACACAACGATCGCCTTGGCATAGCGAGTAGAGAGGAAGGTCTTGGGGATCTCATACTGCACCAGAGGCATGATCTTGCTCTTGGTGAGCACACGATAGAGGCTCGTATTGAAGAGGTCGTCGGGGAACATCGTTGGGATGCTACCACGGGCCTGCTCCGTCTCGAGGAGCTCCTGCGTGGTGATAGGATACTGTAGGATAGGCAGTACGTAGTACATGATACCATCCTGCACGATCTCTACCTCCCGCACCGTAGTACCAGCCGTGAGGTTCACCTTCACAGAGCGAGGCGTCTTGTCGGGATTGGCCGCTACAGTAGCCTTGAAGCCCGTAGCAGTGATCTCACTGAGCGTTACCCACTCTACAGCACTTGCTAGCTCTACGGCTACCACACCATTGGCCGTGAAAGACACCGTCTGCACACCTCCATCGCTGAAGAACTTGAGCGACTCGGTACCTACCTCGAGCGTCGCATCAGAGGCACTCTGGCGTACGGTGATACGCTTCTGCTTGTCGCCAGCGAGTAGTACGATCACACCACTGCGATCAGTCCCATTGGGGTTGGCTGTCGCTTTGACCTTGAGGCTATTGCCTTCCTGAGCGAAAGACAACCAATCGCCCTCCTGAGGAGACATGTACGACCAGCTAGTGCTGTTGGTCGTGATCGTAATGCTCTTCTCAGCAGCATCCTTGGCAAAGGCGATAGAGGTCTCTGCGACCTCGAGTGTGATCTCCTCTGCCACGTCCTCCTTGGGCTGACACGCGGGGAGGATCAGCATCAGGGTCAAGAGCCCTGAGAGGTACTTAATCATTGTTTCATAACTCTGTTGTTTAATGTTATTTGATTCGTTAGACGTTAGATTTTGCACCCGAGCGTTAGGTGGAGTGCATTGCCGGCCCCCTTGATAGGGGCGGTAACGAATGCGGCATCGAGTGTGAATGCACGATACTGTACCCCAGCTCCTAGGGTGAAGCAGTTCACCTTGTTGCTGTCGTACGTATAGCCAGCACGGACGGAGAGCAGGCGGTTCCACTCGTACTCTGCACCACCGCGGTAGACGGTAGACATGGCACGATAGGGGAGGAAGTGCTGTTCGCCCCCGAGGCTCAGGGTGAGCTTGTGGCACTGATCCATATCGTAGCTAAGCTCACCACCAAGGCCTGCGTAGAATGGTGTCTGCGACTCTGAGCGCGAGCCCGAGTAGCTAAAGTTGGGCCCAAAGTTCTGCCCCTTGGCACCGAATACCAGCGTCCAGGCATCACCAGAGTGCGTCTGCCACTGGCTATGATAGAAGGCACCTACCCCGAAGCTGTAGGCAGTGGTGCTAGGGCCACCAAGGTGGCTCGACACGTAGCTCCCCATGGCATAGACCGAGAGCTTGCCGAGGCGTACGGCATAGCCGAGGTCGAGCGTATAGTCGCGAGGCTGTTGGCTAGCACTAGGTGTCTCGCTACTACTCATGGGCGTAATCTTGGGGCTCTGGAAGTAGCGCCCCCCTACCATGATAGCGTGAGCACCTAGGCGTATCCCTCCCGTGAAGCTGTAGGTGTCGAGCGTCCCCGAGACACCCTCGAGGGCAGCCTGATGCCTCCAGGAGGCGGAGACATTAATCTTGCCAGCCTGCTCGAAGGTCATCGAGGCAGGGTTGGTGTACAGATGGGCCGACCGACTAGTGCCATAGTGGTTACCCCCCATGGATACAGTGCGTGCATCGGACCCCATCTCCAGTACTGGCAGGGCCCTTGCTTGGACGATCGTCTGAGCCTGTGCCTCTAGGCCTAGCCCGAGAGCTACGACCAGCAGAAAACTAAGTTTCTTATTCATATACTACAATGCTCTTATGTGGTTATATCTTGGTAAATGTCTTGGTGTACACCCCGAGGTTGGTAGTAGCCCTGAGGGTATAGATACCTGGGGTCAGTCGGCTCACGCCTATGCGTAGCGAATCGGCTCCGCTGGGCGTGTACTCCTGCTGGAAGACGCGTGCCCCCATGAGGCTGATGATCTCGATGGTGGCCTTGGTTACCTGAGGATTGAGCGATACGTTGATCGAGGTCTTGGCTGGCACAGGATATACCGAGTAGATAGCATCGCTAGCATTCTCAGCGACACGCGCAGAGAAGCTTGTCGTGATCGTTGTGATGCCATCGGACACCTCTACCGATACGCGCGTTACACCCACCTTGAGCCCCTGTAGCGTAGCCATACCAGCCTCGGAGATCGAGGCCGTGAGTAGTGAGGCATCTGCCGTGGTGAGCTTGTAGGTGAGGGCGTTGCCACTAGGGTTGCTGATCAGAGCCGCGAGGTCGATCTGGTGCTGCCCCTTGAGCCCTACGACCTGAGACCCTACACTGGATGCAAACTCTGGAGCCTTGTACTTGTACACCTCAAAGGGGACCTCGAGCGAGGCACTAGCCCCTAGCTCATCGAGCACCTTGACGGTGAAGCTGTAGTTACCCACGGGAGCTACGGCCGAGATCGTGAAGGTCAGGGTGTTGTCCTTGCGAGCATATGACACGCCCTTGGTAGTACCCGAGACCTCGAAACGAAGCTCCTGGTTGTCCACATCCTCTGCCGTTACGGTGAAGCGCACCTTGTTGGGGGCAAACACTCTGATAGCAGACTGCTGCGAAGAGGTGAGCGTGGGGGCGGTATTCTTGAGTGTCTTAAACTCCGAGAGCGTTAGCTCCGAGACATTGCCCCAGCGATCGATCGATTCTATACCCACATAGTAGGTCGTATTCTCCTTGAGATCCTTGAACGAATAGGAGAGCTGGGTGCCTGGCTCATATGAGATACCATTCACCTTGTCGTGATAGGCATTAAGGTAGTTGACAGATGTGATAGCCGACTCGCTCAGATAGATACGATACTCTACGGGAAACGTGTCGTCGCGATCTTCCACGGAGCTCCAGGTCATCTTGGCCGTGAGGAACGATATGGACTCCATAGTCAGGCTCGACACCTTGCTGGGTGCTATCTTGCCGTCCTCGGCAAACACCTTGCCAGCATCGATATACCCACGGCCAATGCGCCCTACATAGCGAGGGTTCATTAGGTCGATATTCTTGGGGCGGAAAGAGCCCACTAGGCGCGTCTCGAGCTCCTTGTTGGTAAAGCCAGGGCCACCATAGTGCGACACGATGAGGGCAGCGATACCCGACACATGAGG
>JBHACB010000107.1:0-3022 GCA_041854325.1 Porphyromonas sp. | reverse complement strand
TGATAGCTTCACTCGTACATTCTTCTCCGACCTACTTTGCTTGGCGGATATTGTCGCTCCAGCTCTCGAGCGTCTGCCCAGGGAGGCCGTATATGAGGTCAAGGCTGAGGTTGTCGATACCAGCCGAGCGGAGGTCGTCAATGGCTGTGTACACCTGCTCTACACTATGCCTGCGGTGGAGGAAGGTGAGGTCGCCCCTCTGAAAGCTCTGTACACCCATGCTGACGCGGTTGAAGCCAATGCTCTTGAGTGCCTTGGCATAGTCGGGTGTCAGGTCATCGGGGTTGCACTCTATCGTGAGCTCCTCTGCACTGCCGAGTCCATAGCATTTGTCGAGCTGGTCGATGATATGCTCTAGCTCGCTAGGGGTCAGTATCGAGGGCGTCCCCCCACCGATATAGACGTGCTGTAGGGCTTGGTGGGGCGATAGCTCGCTACGGCGCAGGTGCATCTCCTGCACTAGAGCCTCTAGATAGCGCGCACGCAGACCGAGGTTGGTCTGCGTGTAGAAGTCGCAATAGGCGCATCGCTGTGCGCAGAAGGGGACGTGTATGTAGGCGTTCATGGTGCAGGCTGTACACGCTGGGCGTGCTGTCGTTCGCTCACGAGGTTGAACTCTACGCTTACCTCGCAGGCCGTAGCCACTCCAAAGCTATTCACCGCCTCGACGCCTAGCTCTAGGCAGTCGTGCTCGGCAAAGTCCGCCAAGCGTAGCGTACAGCTAGTCTGCGTCAGCCCCTGTACCAGTAGTTCGCTCTCTCGGCTACCATCCTCGTGCATCGTAGTGACCCACACGCGGTAGGTCGTCTTGGCATCGGTGTCGGGGGGCATCAGCCACGATAGGGTGAGGAGCCTGCCCCGTACTGCTAGGCGTAGGTCGCGTGGTACACCTGGTCGGCTAGCCTGTCCGCGCGCTAGCTCGGGGAGTAGCGAGGTGTGGCGAAACGCCTGCTGGATATAGGTGCGCAGACGAGGCTGTCGAGGGCCTATATTGCCCTCGCGAAACATGCTCACCCCAGCCACCGAATGTTTGCGAGCTAGCTCTATCTGCTCCTTGATGACGCTGGCATCCCACGGATAGCGCTCCGAGGCCTCGGTGCGGTAGGGTGCTAGCCCTGCTATCACGGGGATGTATCGGCCTACGGTCTCCTGCCAGTCGATGAGGAAGGGCTCGTAGAGATGATCCTTGTAGTACATCATGGGGGCGACGAAGTCCACAAGCCCCAGCTTGGCCCAGGTCTCTACGTCTTGGTAGACGCTCTCGTAGGCCGTCCAGCCATGAGGCTGCTCGAGCGTGGCGAGCTTGCGTAGCTTGCCTAGGGGAGCTACGCTGATCTGTACCTCGGGGCGTATGGCGTGTACTGCCTGTTGGATCTCTCGTAGCTGTTGGGTTAGGTTGTCCCTGCGCCATTCCTCTAGGCTCATACCGCCTCCGTAGCGTGCGTAGCTTCGCTTGTCGTCGAACGTCTCAGCCTCCTCGGGATACCGGAAGTAGTCGTAGTGCATGCCATCGACATTGTAGCGCCTTACGAGGTCGGCCGACAGCTCTGCTATGTAGCGACGCACCTCGGGCAGGCCAGGGTCGAGGTGGCGCGATCTCTGGTGTAGTACAGCCCACGAGGGATGGCGCTGTACGATGGGGTGCGGACGCTGTCGGGTAGAGGTGAGAGGATAGGTAACGAGCCACGCATGGATAGCTAGACCTCGGCGGTGGCAAGCCTCTATGGCGAAGGCTAGAGGGTCGTAGCCTGGACATGCCCCCGAGCTAGTGAATACTCGACTAAATGGCTCTATATCGCTAAAGTATGTAGTGCTCCCAGAGAGGCGAGCCTGAAAGAAGACGGCATTGTACCCATCGTGCACGAGGCGGTCGAGGATACGCTCCAGCTCCTCCTGCTGTCGGCGGATGCCGTCGGGAGTGTCGGCCTTGGCCTTGGGCCAGTCGAGCCCATAGGCTGTGGTCAGCCACACCGCACGCATCTCGTGGCGTATGCTATCGCCCATAGGGGGGCTCCACACCACTGGGGCTGGAGCAGATGTGGGCGTATCGCTCGAGGTCTCGAGTGTGGGGGGAGGTAGTAGGGCTTGAGGCTTCTTGCTCCCACAGCTCCATAGCCCTAGGGCTAGGGCGAGCGCGAGGACTACCCTAACCCTGCTCATCGGTATACGCTATATTGTCGATCAGGCGTACCTCGCCACAGAAGACGGTGATACACCCATAGGGGCGGGGGCTGTCGCTCCAGCTATTGATCTGCTCGAGGCTATCGGCATCGACGATCTCGTAGTACTCCACGCGTAGTGTAGGCACAGCATTGATCTGCTCGATGACGTGCTCGGCTAGGGCTCGAGGGGGCAATGCTCCCTTGAGGGCCGTGCTCTCGCGCAGTATGCGGTGGATATGAGGAGCCATGGCGCGTCCCTCGGGCGTTAGCCTAACGTTGCGACTGCTGAGGGCTAGGCCATCGGCTTCGCGCACTATGGGGCAGTCTACGATACGCACAGTGGAGCCGATGAGGCGACACATGGCGCGAATGACGGCGATCTGCTGGAAGTCCTTTTCCCCGAAGAATGCTACGTCGGGGCGCACGATGTCGAAGAGGCGACTAACCACCTGCATCACCCCATTGAAGTGTCCTGGGCGGTGAGCCCCCTCCATGACCTCTGCCACACGCCCTACAGCGAATGTGCGCTCGTCGCGCTCGGGGTAGATAACCTCTACCGTGGGATGAAATACCGCCGTAGCTCCAACCTGTGCCAGCAGGGAGGCATCGGCCTCGAAGGTGCGTGGATAGGTCTCTAGATCCTTGGGGTCGTTGAACTGCGTAGGATTGACAAATACGCTCACCACGCACACATCACACTCCGCAAGGGCACGCTCCACAAGGCTCACATGCCCTGCGTGCAGCGCGCCCATAGTAGGCACGAAGCCTATAGAGTGTCCAGCTTCGCGCTCGCTAGCCACGAAAGCCTGCACTCCTGCTATATCATCAAATATCTTCATCGTCTTGCTGTTTGTTTACTT
>JBHACB010000106.1:0-7653 GCA_041854325.1 Porphyromonas sp. | reverse complement strand
ATGCCTACGAAGTCGTATTTGTAGGTATTGAGCCCGAAGAGTACTCCTAGGCCTACGTCATCGATCCCCCCCTGCATAGCACGGTCCATGGCCTCGGTGTGGTAGGCATAGTTGCTCTTAGGGCCCGTTGGGTGTAGGGCCTCGTAGTTGGCCTTGTGGTAGGTCTCCTGAAAGAGGATGTAGGTGCCGATGCCAGCCTCGTGTAGCTTGCGGTAGTTCTCCACCGTAGTAGCAGCGATATTGACATTGACACGGCGGATAGCACCATTCTTGTGCTTGATGCTGTAGATTGTCTTGATCGACTCTAGGATATAGTCGATGGAGCTATGCACGGGGTGCTCACCAGCCTCTAGAGCCAGCCGCTTGTGCCCCATATCCTGTAGGGCGACGACCTCAGCGGCTATCTCCTCTTGGGAGAGCTTCTTGCGTGCTATAGTCTTGTTTTGTAGCTGATAGGGGCAATAAACGCACCCATTGACGCAGTAGTTGGAGAGGTAGAGCGGAGCGAACATCACGATACGATTGCCATAGATGCGCTGCTTGATCTCTCTGGCGATGCTATAGATGCGCTCTGTGATCTCGGGGTCGCGACACTCTAGTAGTATAGCGGCATCGCGATGCGTCAGCCCCTTGCCCTCGGCTGCGCGTGCTACTATGGCCTCTACTGTCGCCTTGTCGTCCTTGAGGCGAGTGGCCTGCGCCAGCGTCTCTAATATCTCTTCGTGGCAGATAAACTCTGCCGCATGAGGTGAACCTACCTGATAATTCATCTTACAATGAGATTACGTCGGAAGCCGTAAACCAAAACTTCTCGACTGCAAATAACGCTACAAAGATAACATAATATACACAACCATGCGCTAGCGTCTAGCATTTTCCTCATCAAGCTGTGGCTCTATCCCCTCTGCCTCGCCCGATCATATAGCCCTGAAGGGATGCGCCCCGCCTCCTCGAAAGGTCGATATTTTCGGCAAAAAACATCGAACTTTTTTGGGAAAAACATCGAACTTTTTCATCGAAAACATCGATGTTTTGGGGCAAAAACATCGATGTTTTTGTCGCCACCTCGAGGCTAGTAACATCTCGGCTACCACAGCCCTTGCCAATACGATCGGGAACTAAACCTGTGAGAGCGTTGATACAGAAAGAAAAACAATAATCACTCCCAAGCTGGCATGGGTGGAGAGGAGAAAATAGTCTATCTTTGCGGCGTCTTGAGGTAGGGGAGCTCTAGAGCTCTCCGCAAGGGAATTCGGTGCAAGGCCGAAGCAGTACCCGCTACTGTAAGCTACACGACAGACTATCACTCGCGATAGGCCACTGGAGATCCGTCTGGGAAGGCTGAGTGCTAGGTAGCAAGCCAGGAGACCTGCCCAGGATGCTTTGATGCTACGATCTCGGGAGTAGGATTGTACGCTCACCTAGCTATCCGCGTCTGCGTGGATCAGCATTGCTTGTCTCTCGAGATAGGTAAGGTAGTGCTTGCGTACAGCTCTATGGTAGGCGTTTGTCGTCTCCCCTCGTAGTAGCCGATGTGTATTGCGTAACTAATATAAACCTACTAGACTACAGGCAATGAAACGAAAACTACTTTTCCTTGTCGCCTCGTGTGCCAGTGTCGGCACCGTGGCCTATGCCCAGAGCGGAGCAGAGCGCGATAGCGTGCGCCTCCTAGATCCTGTGGAGGTAACAGCACCGATGCGCCACGCCTCATCGACCGACCTCTCCAGGATCAATGTGCCACTGGCCAAGCTCCCCATAACGATTACCAAGATTGATGTCAATCAGCTACGCCTGCGAGGCCTGCACGATGCTACCGATGCCCTACGCTTCTCGTCCTCGGCAGGCTTTCGTCGTTCCTATGGGGCTTTTCTTCAGCTCAATATCCGAGGGTTCGACTACGCCCCGATCATCGTCGATGGTATGCGAGACGAGCGCTCTACGATCAATTCTTACCCTCTCGGCGATCTCAGCGAGGTAGAGAGCATAGACCTCCTCAAGGGGCCCGCATCGGTGATGCAGGGGCACTCAGCTGTGGGTGGTGTGCTGAGCATTACACGTCGTCGCCCCACGGCACAGCGACTATTCTCCTCGAGAGTGGAGTATGGTAGCTGGCAACAGATGCGCAACATCACCTCCCTAGGGGGCAAGATCGCTGGGCGATGGAATGGCTTTGGCTTGCTGAGCTACTCTGCTGGCGATGGTTGGCGTGCCAAGGGTGACAAGCGTCTCAAGGTCTACGGGGCTATCGGGGCCGAGTGGAGCCGTGATGTGCTGGAGATACGCGGAGGGCTACATCGCGACTTCTATGGCACAGAGATCGGCCTCCCGCCTACGGTGAGCCAGCCAGTATATCGTGTCGATGATGGCTCCCTATATCTGAACGCAGGACAGGTACAGCCAGGGCTACGAAGAGATGCACGCTACAACAACGAGTCGGATGCGATGTACCACAAGACCTGGAATGTCGCCCTCCGATGGGTACACACCTTCTCGCCCTCGCTCCGCATGACCGAGCACGCATCGTATCACTCCGATGTTATCGACTACTTCAGCACCGAGGAGCTTAGCTATCCGAGCAAGAGCTTCTACCACGATGCACTACCAGCCCAGGCACCCTATCCCTACTACTACGATGCCTCTGTGCGAGAGCTCGACTCTGCTACAGGTCAGATGACGACGAGGGTCAAGCGCACCTACATCAATCTAGACTCTGTGAGCCTGACCTTCCCCCTACGCTTCGAGCATCAGGCGCGCACGCTACAGAACCAGCTGCAGATCAATGGGCACGTCTTCACGGGAGCTATCAAGCATAGCTTCGCTGTGGGGCATGCGTTTAGCTTCATGCGGCGCGTCTCCTTCTCGGGCTACAACCTCGGGACCGATGTCCAGGGGCCAGGTCTCTTCTCTACCATATCGTCGCACGATCCGCATAGCATGGGGTATATGATCACTCGCTTTAGCAGTGCGACCCCTACACGCACCTATTCTCATGGGCTATATGCTCAGGATGTGATGGAGATAACACCATCGCTACAGGCGATGCTGGCCATGCGCTACGACTTCTATCACTACGAGCGAGCTCGCACTACTACGATCGACGGTACGAGACGCTTCGAGGATCCTCAGCCCGACAAGTACAGTGTAGCCCGATCGCAGGCCCTCACCTATCGTCTAGGCGTAGTGTACACACCGGTGAAGCATACCAATATCTATGCCTCGGTGGCGAGCTTCTACCACCCCTATCAGACGGTGTACGCGGCACGCACTATCTATGTCGATGCCGATGGGCAGGTCTTCACACCAGGTAGTGGAGCCAAGGAGATATTCAAGCCTCGCCGTGGCTATCAGGCAGAGCTGGGCTCACGCGTAGCAGTAGGCGACTGGCTAGCCCTCACGGCCTCGGCATTCTATATCAAGCAGAGCAACGTGGTGCGCTCCCTCGGGCAGGTAGAGGTGGAGGTCAATGGCAAGAAAGAGAAGCACAGCGTGCAGGCTCAGGTGGGGGCGATTAGTTCCAAGGGGTTCGATGTCGAGGCGACGATCACCCCGATCAAGGGATTGCTCCTGACGGCTGGCTATGGCTTCATCGATATTCGCTATACCAAGCTGGCACAAAACCCCTACTCACAGCGCGATGTGAATGAAGGCGAACCTCTCCCCCTCATCCCTGCCCACAAGTGGTACAGCTATGGTGGATATACCCTAGGACAGGGAGCCCTGCGTGGGCTAGACATCAACTATAGCATCAGCTACAGAGGCCGTAGGTATCGCAACTATGCCCAGAGGATCTCGTTTGCCCCCGAGCTCCTATGCGACCTTGGCCTAGGTTATCAGCTATCTCGACACATTAGGCTGAGTGCCAATGTGTACAATGTGCTCAATGCAGAGACCTACCAAGAGTCCCTCAGCGACCAGCTTGTCCCCTCAGAGCCTACGAGCGTGAGGTTTGCCCTAGACTTTAGGCTCTAGATCTAGGGCCACGTGAGGGCAGGGGCAGGGTATCGCGCTAGTGATGCTCTGCCCCTGCGTCTATGCCGTGCCCGAGCCGTACGATACGATGCCGTCGGTGTGGTTGGCCATTCAGTTTATTTTGCTATTTTTGCAGAGAGAGGAGGTGCATACCTCCTCAAAGTAACTTGATATATACATTTCAATATAGGTGTACCTGTATGGTTACAAACAACTATTGCGTCATCATGGGTGGAGGCATTGGTAGTCGCTTCTGGCCCTTCAGCCGCGAACACAAGCCTAAGCAATTCCTTGACATCTTCGGCACTGGCCGATCGCTTCTGCGCATGACGTTCGATCGCTTTGCCTCATTCATCCCCAAAGAGAACATCCTCGTCGTTACCAACGAGACCTATAGCAGTCAGGTGCTGGATCAGCTCCCCGAGCTACGCCCCGATCAGGTGCTCCTAGAGCCTATGCGGCGCAATACAGCCCCGTGTATCGCCTACGCCTGCTACCATATCCTAGCACGCAACCCCCACGCCAATATCGTGGTGAGCCCCTCGGATCACCTCATCCTCGACGAGCAGGCCTTTGCCACCAGCATCAAGCGTAGCCTTGCCTACGTCGATACCCACAGCGAGCTAGTAACGCTAGGCGTACGCCCCTCGCGCCCCGAGACGGGCTACGGCTACATACAGCTAACGGCCGAGGAGGGCAAGGCTCACGACGACTTTCATCGGGTCAAGACCTTCACGGAGAAGCCCAACCGCGAGATGGCCGAGGTCTTCGTAGCTAGTGGCGAGTTTCTGTGGAATAGTGGTATGTTTGTGTGGAATGTACAGACCATCATGTCTGCCTTCGGGCAATTCCTCCCCGACCTCTGTGAGGTGCTAGGCGAGGGCGAGGGACGCTATGCCACCGACAGCGAGCAGACCTTCATCCGCGATGCTTTCCCTCGCTGTCAGAGCATCTCGATCGACTATGGGGTGATGGAGAAGGCCGACAACGTTACCGTCCTGCCCGTAGACTTTGGCTGGGCCGACCTAGGGACTTGGGGCTCGGTGTACGACCTCAAGGACAAGGACGAGCAGCACAACGTAACGCTCGGCACCAACGCCCTCTACTACGAGGCTAGTGGCAATATCGTATCGATGGACAACCCCGATGGCCTAGTGGTGATACAGGGCATCGATGACTGTATCGTAGCCCAGTCGGAGGGTGTGCTGATGATCTGCCGACGCGACCAAGAGCAGCGCATCAAGCAGTTTAGTGGCGAGGCCTCGGCACGGTACGACAAGCGTTTCGATTGATCACTTCACTATAGCTCTAGAGGCTACTCACCCTGCTGGGGAGTAGCCTCTATACTTTTCCTCTATACCTCTATGTCTATGGAAGCTCTGCTACACTTCGCGTGGGAGCACCGCCTATACGAGATGCTCACACTCGTCTCCGATACCGACGATGCCTCGCTGGAGGTGATCGATCCTGGGGTGTACAATCCGCATGCGGGCCCCGACTTCTTCAATGCCAAGATACGCCTCGGCGATATGCTCTGGGTGGGCTCGGTAGAGCTACACCATAGTGCGCAGGAGTGGCATACCCATGGCCACGATACCGACGATGCCTATCGAGGCGTGGTACTACATGTCGTGGAGGTGGCCGATGCTGTGTCGATAGATAGCCTGGGACGACGTATCCCTACGGCTACGATGAGCATTGGCTCCGACCTCAAGGCGCGTGCCGACTACCTAGTGAGCCACGCCACACAGCTCGCCTGCGCCCCCCTCGACTATAGGCTACCTGCTGGCACGATAGAGCCCGAGCTCGAGCGTCTAGCTCGTGAGCGTATCGTGGCCAAGGCAGAGGCTATCTACACCCTGTGGACTAGTCTGCAAGACTGGTACGAGGTGCTCTACACGATGCTCATGCGTCACCTCGGCCTAGGGCTCAATAATGACGCCATGGAGCGCCTAGCCCGATCGCTACCCCTGCGCTGTCTGCGCAAGCAGATCGACCACAGCGAACAGGTCGAGGCCCTAGTCTTGGGGCAGGCTGGGCTCCTCGATATGCTCCCCGAGAGCGACTACCGCGCGCTGCTGATGCGTGAGTATAGCTTCCTCGCTCGCAAGTACGAGCTATCGCCCCTATCCCCCTCGGTATGGAGGCTGGCACGCACACGCCCCGCGAGCTTCCCTACGCGTCGGCTCCTACAGCTCTGTGCTCTACTGCGTAGCGATCGCCTAGCCGTAGAGCGTTGGGTAGAGGCGAGTACGCCCGAGGCTCTCGATGCCCTCTTCGACCTAGATGCTAGTAGCCCCTACTGGCAGGGCCAGCAGGGGCTATCGGTGCGCCTCGGCCGTGCGACACGACAGATCTTGGCGATCAACGTCGCCATTCCCCTTAGGGTGGCGTGGGCACGTATGCAGGGCTGGGAGGAGCAGGCCATAGAGCAGGCTCTCGCTCTACAGCGGCTACTGCCCGCCGAGGACAATCGGTATACGCGCCTCTTCCGCTCGGCAGGCATAGAGACTCGCCATGCTGCCGATGGGCAAGCCCTAGCTCAGCGATACAAGGCATACTGCATCCAGCGCAAGTGTATCCACTGTCTCTGGGGACGACAGCTCCTAGGCTCTACACCTCTCGAGGGGGAGCGATAGCGGAGTGGTACTCCTGGAGCGATGCATCGCGGAGCGTAGCATTGAGCTCGGAGTGTATGTGGGTCAGGTGCTCTAGTAGATGCAGTAGGCTACGACGCTGACGCTCATCGAGAGGCGACGCGAGTATGTCGGCCGCTAGGCGTAGCTGTGGGAAGACACGCATGAGCTCGGCACGTCCCTGAGGTGTGATGCGCACGAGGATGCTACGCTTGTCGTTGGGGGCTGGCTCTTCTTGGATGAGGCGATGCTTGCTGAGGCGACGTATCACCTCTGCTCCAGATGTTTTCTCTAGGCCATTGCGCTGGTGTAGCTCCGTCTTGGTGAGGGCATCGCCACGCATGAGGCACACGAGGTAGGTATATTCCTCCTCGCTCTGTAGGTAGTCGCTAGCAGCTAGGGCTTTCTTGATGTAGGAGCGAGAGAAGCGATGTAGTAGGCTAAGCTGTCGGGCAATGCTTACCTCGGCCTGTGGTAGGGGCTGGCTCTGCTGTTGGTGCAGGCTGTCTGCGAAGGCGAGGAAGGCCCCGAGGTCCATATCTGTGGCACCTGGCACTGTTTGCTCAAACAGCTCTAGGTACTCGATGAGTTGGATAAGTAGACGTTTTGATTGCATATAGTTTAGTCGAGCCCATGGCTCCATTCGTTGGGCTAAGGTACAACATTTCTTGAGCTTATCATCCCCCACAACGTACATTGGTCGAGGAGCTATGACCTGTTTCCCTAGGGCGAACGTCGCGTTCACCCTAGGGCGATTTTTTGCGCCTCAGGAGTGTCCACCTCGTTCGCCCTAGGGCTCTAGCCGTGCGCTGTGTATGGAGCTTGAGAGATAGAGCGTCGTGGCATTGTCTAGGGGCGAGGCGGAGCCAGCGAGGTCGGATAGCCCATAGGGTATTAGGAGTGGATGGTGTGCAAGGATGCGTGCGCGAGCTTATACCTAGGAGGGGGGACGTGCGATGCGGATATTGCGGGTCGATATACCTAGAGGTAGGGATTGATGAAGCGCACAAGGGGCTATACTTTTGTCCCCGGTAATAAACGCAGT
>JBHACB010000105.1:0-34357 GCA_041854325.1 Porphyromonas sp. | reverse complement strand
GGGGCTAGTGGCATCTACACAGAGGCTGGGAGCATTTCGCGATAGCGAGCTCGGGCTACGCTATGCCCTCCCGCTATCGCTTGGTCGCGGACGGCTACAGATAGGCCTTGGGCTTAGCTATGTGCATACGAGCTACCGCCCTCTAGAGGCGACAAACATCCCACCGACATCTATCGAGGGCAAGGGGGTAGATGCCTCTCTAGGGCTATACTATCAGCACCCTAGCTACTGGATAACCCTATCGACAGGCTCTCTGCTAGCCCCCACGCTCATCAAGCACCAAGCCTACCAGAGGGGTCGTATACGCTTCTACACCATAGGAGCTGGCTATCACTACCGTCTACGGCACTCACGCTGGTCCTTGGCTCCCTCGCTCCTAGGGCAGATAGACGCCTCGGGCGACTATCGTCTAGCAGGGCGCCTCGAGCTATGGTATGCCGATCGGGTACAGATCTCGGCCCTCTATCGTCACCGCGAGGCCATCGGGAGTAGCATCGGGCTACGACTAGGGTCTGTCTACCTAGGCTATCAATACGAGCATCCTGTAGGTAGGGAGCACCTAGCACATCGGGCAGGGCATGAGCTGATGCTAGGCTACACGCTACCCATAGACCTTGCCCCCTCCAAACCAAAGAGATATAAAAGCATCAGGCTACTCTGATGATCGACAAGATATGAGTATGAAGACTAACATCACGATGCTCGCAGTAGGCGCAGTGATCACCGCACTTGCTTCGTGTGGTGCGCCCCAAGCGCGCCACATGGGCGAAATAACAGGTGCTCGCCTAGCTAGCTGGAGCGAGCCTGCCCCCTACGGCATGATCAAGATACCGCGTGGCAACATCGTCATGGGGACAGACAGCCTCGACCCTCTGTGGGGCGAGCCAGCGGTCTCGCGCTCGGTGTCGGTCGATGCCTTTTGGATGGATAGGCACGAGGTGAGCAATGCTCAGTACCGGCAGTTCGTCTACTATGTACGCGACTCCATCATTCGTGAGCGCCTCGCCGATCCAGCCTACGGAGGCGACGATCGCTACAAGATAACAGAAGACAAGTATGGCGACCCCATCAAGCCTCGTCTCGACTGGAGCGTCCCTATACCCTCCGAACGCAAAGCGACCGAAGAGGAGCTCAAGGCACTCAACAGCCTCTACTACACCAACCCTGTAACAGGCGAACGCAAGCTCGATCCACGGCAGATGCTCTACCGCTACGAGGTGTACGACCACCGAGCAGCCGCCCTGTACCGCAATCAGCTACATCGCCCTAGCCAAAACCCCAACTGGCATGCCGAGCGACAAGAGCAGATCGTGATAGCCAAGGACACAGCCTACCTCTCCACTACAGGCGAGGTGGTGCGCCAGACGCTTACACGCCCCCTAAGCAGTGAGTACGACTTCCTCAACACCTACATCGTGCCCATATACCCCGATGAGAGTGTATGGGTCAACGACTTCCCCAACTCCACCAACGAGGTCTACACCAAGCGATACTTCAACCATCCTGGCTACGACGACTATCCTGTCGTGGGCGTAAGCTGGGAACAGGCTGTCGCCTACTGTGCCTGGCGCACAGAGACCTATCTGCGTGGGCTCAAGCTACCCGAGGGACAGGTCGTAGAGGTCTTTCGCCTACCGACAGAGGCCGAGTGGGAGTATGCCGCCCGAGCAGGTAAGTCCGAGAATGTCTTCCCATGGAGTAGCCCCGATATGCGTAGCGAGCAGGGATGCTTCCTCGGCAACTTCAAGCCCGACAACGGCGACTATACGGCCGATAAGCATCTCATCACAGCTCGCGTCGGCTCGTATCGCCCCAACGACTACGGACTCTTTGATATGGCTGGCAACGTAGCCGAGTGGACGAGTACCTCGTGGAGCATGGCAGGGCTCAAGCAAATAGACGATGTCAACCCTGAGCTAGGCTATGCCGTGGCACACGACGACCCTCATACTCGAGCTCGCAAGGTAACGAAGGGGGGATCGTGGAAAGATATTGCCAAATACATCCAAGCCAATAGTCGAACGGCCGAGTATCAGGATCGTGGCCGTAGCTTCATCGGCTTCAGATGCGTGCGCACGGCTGTAGACTTCACCAAGTAACCCTCCTACGTTTATGAAACCATATCGTCGCTATCGCAACCTCCTAGAGATGTGGCTCGCCAGCCACAAGGGCAAGCGCGTCCTCAACCTCTTCTACTCGTGGGGTGCGGCCTTCGTGATACTTGGTGCACTATTTCACTTTCTGCACCTGCCGTATGCCAATGTGATCCTCTTCGTGAGCCTCATGGTAGAGTTTTGCGTATTCTTCATCTCTGGCTTCGAACGCCCTACGATAGACTATAGCTGGGAGGAGGTCTTCCCCGAGCTCGCCTCTACCAATCCTATGGACAAGCAGGAGATGCAGGCGCGCCGTGAGTACCTCATCGCCAAGGCGAAGCAAGCTCACGGACAGACCCAATCTAGATCAGCTCGCGCCTCTGCCCTAGGGGTAGCTCCTGCCTCCTCCGCACAGATAGATCTCATACCCGAGCAGGAGATGCAACGCCTCAGCGATAGTATCACCGCCCTAGGCGAGGCAGCCCAACAGCTGGCGCGCATCGGGCAGGTATCGGGTCAGATGATGGATAGCTACCAGGCCATGGCGAGCGACTACGAGGCTCTCAGCCGTGGCTCAGAAGAGTATCTACGTCAGATAGAGAGCCTAGCTCGCAATGTGGCAGGGCTTAACACTATCTACGAGATACAGCTCAAGGGTATCAGTAGCCAAATAGAGGCTATCGACCGCATCAATAGTGGCCTACACAGCATCAAGGAGATGTATGCAGGCACAGTGGCCGACAGCTCTGCCTTCAGAGCCGAGAACGAGCGCATGGCACAGCAACTAGCTCAGCTCAACCTCGTCTATGCTCGTATGCTCGATGCCCTAACGGGCAGTATGGGAACGCCTGGTATGCCTCAGCAGCCCTATCGCCCTAGTACCGACACCATTCATCACTAGCAGAGCATTCTATGGCGATCAATGCGGGCAATCGGAATAGGCAGAAGATGATCAACCTCATGTACATCATCTTCATTGCCATGATGGCTCTCAGCGTCTCTAAAGAGGTCGTTGATGGCTTCACCCTCGTCGATGATGGACTTAGACGTACTATCGCTACAAGCCAAGAGCGCAACGACCAGCTCGCCAACGACCTCGCCACAGCCTATAGAGTCAATCCCGACAAAGCTACCGTGTGGTACCACCGTAGCCAAGAGCTTCGCCAAGCTACTGACTCGTTAGTCGACTTCATCCATACCCTCAAGCTACAGATCGCTCAGCGTACCGATGGCACCGATGCCGACCCCACCCACATTGAGAGCAAAGACCACATCGGAGCAGCCTCTGAGGTGATGCTCAATCCGCTCGCCCCCCAAGGCTCTGTGCTACGCAAGCGCATTGAAGCGTTTCGTAGACTAGGTCGAGCCCTGCACCCTAGCGCGGAGGCGGCCGACCTCTTGCTCACAAGTCTATCTACAGACACCCCTGAGGGGGCTAGCTCGTGGGAAGAGGCTTACTTCGACAACATGCCCACCATAGCTGCCATCACCCTACTCTCCAAGCTAGAGAACGATCTCCGCTATGCCGAGGGACAGATCCTGCAGGCTCTATTGCAGGGCATCGACAGCAGAGACGTACGGGTCAATAGGCTAACGGCACAGGTGATACCCGACAGCCGTATCGTCATGCGAGGCTCGCCCTACAGAGCGAGCATCGTCCTAGCAAGTATCGACACCACTCAGCGTCCACGTATCGTGGTCAATGGCAACGAGCTCCCCGACTCCACAGGCCTAGTATCGCTCCCCACGAGGCTTGCTGGTACCTTCCCTCTAAGTGGCTTCATCGAGACACGCTCCCCTAGAGGCGAGGTAGAGCGTCGGGCCTTCGATACAAGCTATACGGTCATTGAGCCGATAGCTACCGTGGCCCCCACGATGATGAATGTGCTCTATGCAGGTATCGACAACCCCCTACGCATAGCCGTGCCTGGCGTAGCTCCTAGCGATGTACAGGCGACAGCTACAGGTGCGAGCCTCACCCGACGAGGCGACCTATGGATAGCACGCCCGACAGCAGGCACCAAGGAGGTCATCGTCTCTGTCTCTGCGCGCATCCCTAGCGGTGAGATATCGGCCGTAGGACAGGCGAACCTGCGTGTGCGCTCACTTCCCGATCCGATGCCCTATATCGACGCCTCTAGCGAGCGAGGAGGTAGCCCCAGATTTCGAGGTGGGCGTATATCCAAGCAAGCCTTACTCCATGCTGGCCAGCTACGTGCCGCTATAGATGACAATATACTCGACGTAGCCTATACGGTACGTCGCTTTCAGCTTATCAGCTTCGATGCTATGGGCAATGCTATCCCCGAGGTGTCGTCTGGGGCTTCATTTTCGGAGCGTCAGCTACAGCAGATACGCCAAGCGAGCCGAGGCAAACGCCTCTACATCACCGACGTCCTCGCCACGGGGCCCGATGGCATCGAGCGTCGCATCCCCTCTATCGAGCTAATAATACACTAACCAATGACTCCTCTCAAGTACATACTACTCTCTGCCCTACTCGTATCGGGCCTAGACCTAGGGGCCCAAGAGGCTGTGGTGCGCCGCGGCTCCAATCAGCCTCGTACATCCAATAGGAAGAGCCCTACGCAAACTCTCTCGGAGCGTGTACGCACGCAGAGCCTCGACCTCACGCAGAGCACTGCAGACGCCACCTGGGCACGTACCATATACCGACGCCTCGACCTCTCCAAGGAGCGCAACGCTGTGCTCTACTATCCGCCTAGAGCCACGGAGCGACAGCACAACCTCTTCGTTCAGCTCTTTCGTCTCATAGCTAGTGGTAGTCTCAAAGCCTATGAATACCTCGATGGAGAGGAGATCTTCGAGCCCGAATACGAGGTGAAGCTCATCGAGCTACTCGATCGTTTCCGTATCCCCTATACCCTAGCCGAGGGAGATCGCTCCAGGCCTATAGTAGCCCTCGCCGATCTCCCTTCATCCGATGTGCGTGCCTACTATGTGCGAGAGACGTGGTACTTCGACCAAGCGACCTCCACCTACGATACCCGCATCGATGCCATCTGCCCAGTACTATACGACATTGGCGACTATGGCGAGATCCCACTTCCTCTCTTTTGGGTACCATACGAGGCTCTACGTGGGCATATCAATACCCACCTAGTAATGCTCAGTAGCCACAACAATGTAGCCCGAGCAACGCTCGATGACTTCTTTCGCCTACGCCTCTACGATGGTGAGATAGTCAAGACGCACAACCTGCGTGGCCTGTCCATTGCCCAGAGCGTTACCTCTCCCGACTCTTTGATAGCCGAGCAGGCGCGTATCGAGCGCGAGTTACAAGCCTTCGGCCAAGGGCTCTACCTTCCCGACAGCATCATGCGTCGCTCCACCGACAAGGCCTCTACACGCTCCAAGACCTCACGGATACCGAGCTCCAATAGTCGAGACAAACGCATTCGATCTGCTACATCCCCGACCAAGGAGTCTCGGAGTAGTGCCTCCTCACAAGCGACCCGCTCTGCTACCCGCTCCGTACGCGAGCCATAGGCAAGCCTCCTCTTCGCGCTGGTAGCCTCACTGGCATGGTGGGGAGGATAAAAGGGGATTGGGGCTTGGAGGAGTGGAGATAATGTAGTATCTTTGCACCGATTTTCCTATGTAGGGTAGAGCAAGCGACAGCCAAGGGCTGTACACCTTACGGGGCTTATTCAATAAGTATTAGGTATAACAATGTACGTTATCGTAGACATTCAGGGACAGCAGTTCAAGGTAGAGCAAGGCCGTCGCCTGTTTATTCACCACGTTAAGGGCGCAGAGAGTGGCGCAGTGGTAGAGTTCGACAAGGTATTCCTTGTAGACAAGAATGGTGCCGTTACTGTAGGTGCTCCTACTGTATCGGGTGCTAAGGTGGTATGCGAGGTGGTAACGCCCCTCGTAAAGGGCGACAAGGTGCTCGTCTTCCACAAGAAGCGTCGTAAGGGCTATCGCAAGCTCAACGGTCATCGCCAGCAGTTCTCTGAAGTGATCGTCAAGGAGATCGTAGCTTAATTATTCACCCCACTAAAGAAGTAACGAAACATGGCACATAAAAAAGGTGTAGGTAGTTCGAAGAACGGACGTGAATCAGAAAGCAAGCGACTTGGTGTTAAGCTCTTCGGTGGTCAGACTGCCAAGGCTGGTAACATCATCGTGCGTCAGCGTGGCACACAGCATCACCCAGGTGCTGGTGTAGGTATCGGCAAGGACCATACCATCTACGCCCTCATCGACGGCAAGGTGGTATTCACGCGCAAGCGCGACAACCGCTCGTTCGTATCTGTAGTAGCTGAGGCATAGGTGCCAGCTCTCGGATTACGTTAGTCCATAGCAAACAACTAGGAGAGGTTGCCTCAGTCGGTCGCGTGCCGAGGGGCAACCTCTTTGGTATTAAGAATATCTACCAATGCTTACGATCAAGCAAATCAGAGACAATAGAGACGAGGTGATACGTCGTCTAGGGCGCAAGCACTTCGATGGCACGGCCGTCATCAATGAGGTTATCGCTCTCGACGACCGGCGTCGAGGTGCTCAGCAGGCACTCGACACGGCCCTTGCCGAGCAGAACACCTTGGCGAAGGAGATCGGTACGCTGATGAAGCAGGGACAGCGTGAGGAGGCTGAGGCTAGGCGCACCCGTGTGGCAGAGCTCAAGGGTGAGAGCAAGCGACTAGAAGAGGAGAAGGTAGAGGCCGAGACCGCCCTACGCGCCTTACTCTATCAGATCCCCAATATCCCCTCCGAGCTCGTTCCTGAGGGCAAGCATGCCGAGGACAACGTGGAGGTGAGGGCTGGCGGTACCATCCCTACCCTACACGAGGGCGCCCTACCCCACTGGGACCTAGCCAAGACGTACGACCTCATCGACTTCGAGCTCGGGGTCAAGATCGCAGGAGCAGGCTTCCCTGTGTACAAGGGCTATGGCGCACGCCTACAGCGCGCCCTCATCAACTTCTTCCTCGACAACGCTCGTGAAGCAGGCTACCTCGAGGTACAGCCCCCATACGTAGTCAATGAAGACTCGGGCTACGGCACTGGTCAGCTCCCCGACAAAGAGGGGCAGATGTACCACGCTACAGCAGACAACCTATACCTAATCCCTACGGCCGAGGTGCCTGTAACCAATATCTATCGCGATGTGATCTTGGGTGAGCAGGATCTCCCCATTCGCAATACAGCCTATTCGGCTTGCTTTCGCCGCGAGGCAGGGTCGTATGGCAAGGATGTGCGCGGGCTCAATCGCCTACATCAGTTCGACAAGGTAGAGATCGTGTGCATCGACAAGCCCGAGCGTAGCTACACTCGCCTAGACGAGATGGTAGCCTACGTAGAGACCCTCGTGTCGAAGCTCGAGCTCCCCTGGCGGATCCTGCGCCTATGTGGAGGCGACATGAGCTTTACGAGTGCCCTAACGTACGACTTCGAGGTCTACTCTGCGGCTCAAGGGCGCTGGCTCGAGGTGAGCTCGGTGTCCAACTTCGAGAGCTATCAGGCCAATCGCCTCAAGTGTCGCTACCGCGATGCCGTGTCTGGAGTGCAGCTAGCCCATACGCTCAATGGGAGTGCGCTAGCCCTACCGCGTATCGTAGCGGCTCTACTAGAGAACCATCAGACACCCGAGGGTATCCGCATTCCCAAGGCCCTCGTGCCCTACACGGGCTTTGACCTCATTCCACTACCCTAGGGCTCTAGAGCATGTTAAAGCCAAGGGGGGCGATGCAGCAGTACTGCATCGCCCCCCTTGGCTTTAACATGCCTACTCGAAGTCGAGCTCGAAGAGCAAGTCCTGGGCAAACTCCTGATGAATAGGGCTATCGCCTATCTGCCATAGGGCAAGGCTCTCTAGCGAACGCAGGAGCTGAGCGATAGCCTCATCGGCACGTAGCCAACGCTTGAGCAGGAGGAGTGCTCCTCGCTGCGGAGCCGTGATATAGGGGCTATCGTAGCTCGATAGAGTGGCAATAGCTAGCTCGAAGAGGCGTGTACGCTGAGCTTCGTGCTCGAGGCGATACCCCTGTGTGATATGCCGCGCTAGCGTCGTATAGGCTATAGCATGCAGGTCGCTGTAGCCCTCGCCTACCAGCCATGCTAGAGCCCAGAGAGGTGCATGGGGCACACGATCGAAGGTATGCTTGCAGAGGCAGTCGCGAAGCTCGGGATTGGAGAACGACTGCGAGGCTAGTGTCGTAGCTGTAGCGAAGTCTATCGCATCAATGGGGTAGATCATCTGACCGATGAGCTTGAGCTCGCGCACATCTCGGCTTAGCAGGTAGCGAGCCAGATCGGCCGACGGGGGTAGCTGAGAGGCTCTGCGCTGTATGTAGTCCATCGTGAGGCCAAAGTTGATCCCATAGTGTAGACCTTTCTCTCGCATAGAGCTCGATACTACGCCATCCATAGATGTCCGGAGGCCTGCACGTAGCTCCTTGGCTAGGACAAGCGTTGCCTGCGAGGGGTGTGGTAAGCGCAGACGCTCCTCACTAACGGGTGCCAAGCCTAGGGTACTATACTCGGCACTGTAGCGGAGCATTTGCTCCACGTAGCCCTCGGTATAGTCGGCACGCACATCCACGATACCGCCCTCGTCCCATACGAGCTCAAGCCTAGGATTGACAAAGCCTCTGTAAGGAGCTATCCGTAGGGTGGCATAGCGAGCGAGTATCTCGGCATGCATCTCGCTGTCTATGCGGATGGCATACTGCTCCACTAGGGTGCGTGCAGCCTCGAGGTCGCCTTCGCTCTTGATACGCTGTATCTCGCCAAGCAACGAAGCGAAGTGCTGACGTAGGCGAGCGTAGTCGTGTATCACCAGCTCTAGCCCTCGTAGCTCTATAGAGCCGTCGTGGCGACCATGGTCGAGCACATAGCGTGCTATAAGGGCTCTATTGCGCATGTGTGCCTCCTCGATAGAGTGGCCATGACGAATGCGAACGAGCTGGGTAACGGCCCCATTGAGCACATAGCGATAGTAGCATGCCTTGTATGCTTCTCTATCGGGCAGTAGCTCCATCTCTAGTAGCTTCTCATCGGCCATATAGTAGAGGGCAAAGAGGTCGGCACGTGCCTCCTCTATCGTCGCTCCATAGGGCCCGAGGGCATCGTCTGTGACCCCTGGGAGCAGTCGACCCGAGCCATGCCCTAGGCACTCATGCAGATCGGTATGCAGGGTGTCGGTATAGGGCTCGTAGCGCCACAGCATCTGGCGTGTCGCCTCATCGGGAACGAAGAGCTCGTCCATGCCGTTCTTGGTGCTAGCCAGGCGATAGGCTTGGTGTATGTTGTCTATCGTTACGCTCTTGGAGCCATGGGTCTCACGTATCCAATTGGCATTAGGCAGATTGATTCCTAGAGGCGAGGCTGGGTACGAGTCGCCAGCGAGCATAGCTACCGTAACGACGCTAGCCGATACACCGACGGGGGCTTCCTTGCGGAAGGCAGGAGCTATCGGAGCATGTGCCTCAAACCACGCAGCCTCGCTACAGATCTTGGCTGTGCGCTGGCTAGCCTCTTGATGACGCAGATGAACGAGCCCCTCCCAGCTCCCCTTGAGCCCTAGTGGATCGCTATAGGTCTCGGTGAAGCCGTTGATGAAGTCCACTGTCGTCTCGGTATCGCCCACCCAGATGATACAGAAGCGATTGTAGTGGCGCAGGTCTCCCGTCTTGTAGTAGTCGATGAGGGCTAGTAGTGCCTCTCGCTGTGCCTCCGTATCGGTATAGGCTAGCGCGGCCTTGAGGTGTGTGCAGATACGCTCTAGAGCCTTGCCGTAGAGCTGGCCTATGGCATATGTCTGCTCGTAGATCTGCCCATCGTCGGTACGACCTATACGCGTATTGAGCCCATAGCTCGGAGGCATAGCCTTGTCATCGCCCTCGCTGTGGGAGGTCAGAGTACGATAGAGGTGCTCGACCTGCTCCTGTGTGGTGCCAGCATCGTAGAAGTTGACCGACGAGGCGCGCACCACATCGACCGTATCGCTCTGCTCGGTGAGCTTGGGCGATCGGCTAGGCTCCATGATCTCCTCACATATATCGTCGAGCTCGTCGGGGCCATACTCCAGCAGCAGGCATTGGGTCTGTAGCTCGTGCACTAAGGCTAGGAGATAGGCCTTGTCGAAGCCGGGCTCAAACTTGTCGCACCCATAGTGATGGTGTATCCCCGAGGCGAACCACACGCGCTGTAGATACTCCTCGAGGGCTTGCCACTGGGGCGTACTGCGCTCGCCTCGATAGTGTATGTAGATAGTCTCTAGGATATGCCTGATACGTAGGCCGTAGGCACTGTGCTGGTCCCATATGATGTCGCGCCCAGCTAGGGCTGCCTCACTCAGATGATAGACTAGGAGCTTGCGCTCGAGGGGCAGGTGGTCAAAGTCGGTAATCTCGTATCGTAATATCTCTATATCGGCAAAGCGTGCCACGCTCTGTCCACTAATGCTATTGCTCATATCTCATCCGTTTCGTTTGCTTCGACAAAGGTAGCCAATTCCTCCTCGCTACACCAATACTAGACGCCCAGCAGGCTGTACCCTCGGCGAGGGTACAGCCTGCTCTAGCTAAGGAGGGAGGATGGATCTACTCGCAGGGATCGCCTTGGGGGCCGAACCACGAGGCGTACATCTGATAGTTGTTGGCGATGCGTTCGTTGAGGTTCTTGCTCTGCTCGGGCTCTACCTTCTTAACGAACTTGGCGGGTACACCAGCCCACAGCTCATAGGGTCCTATCTCCGTCTTGGCCAGTACCACGCTACCAGCAGCGACGATAGCCCCCTCGCCCACCACGGCATCGTCCATGACGGTAGAGCCCATGCCTACTAGGGCATAGTCGCGTATCTTGCACCCATGCAGGGTAACGTTGTGCCCAATGCTGACGTTGTCGCCTATCTCTATCGTAGACTTCTGATATAGGGTGTGTAGCACGCTACCATCTTGTATATTGACGTTGTTGCCTATACGGATCGAATTGACATCGCCACGTAACACCGTGTTGAACCACACGCTACAGCCATCGCCGAGTACCACATCGCCCACCACAGTACAGTTGACCGCGAGGAAACAATTCTCTCCGATGATGGGGCTCATACCCCGTACTTCCTGTATATATGCCATTGCGGTTCTCTATAGGGGGAGGGTCTTGGCACGGAGCCATGCGGCCTCGTCGGTGGTGAGCTCTGGGCTGAGTGTCTGGTAGACACGTTCCTGGTAGTCGTTGTACCACGCTAGCTCCTCGGCCGTGAGGAGGCTCTTGTCCACGAGTGCGTTGTCGAGATAGCAGAGCGTTACGGTCTCGAAGCCGAAGAAACGACCGAATGGTGTCTCTGCCCTAAGCTCCGTTACGACAAGGTTCTCGATGCGGATACCATACTCGCCCGAGCGGTAGAGCCCTGGCTCGTTGCTCGTGATCATACCGATCTCTAGGGGGGTAGGATTGAGGTCGGTGCGGATATTTTGTGGCCCCTCGTGGACGTTGAGGAAGTAGCCCACTCCATGGCCTGTACCATGCCCATAGTTGAGCCCAGCATCCCACAGAGCCTTGCGAGCTAGTATATCGAGCTGGCAACCACACGTACCCTCGGGGTAGACGGCTAGTGCTATCTGTATGTGCCCCTTGAGCACGCGAGTATAGTCTTGGCGAAGCTGATCGCTAGGCGCACTCAGTGCTAGGGTACGCGTGATGTCGGTAGTGCCGTCAAAGTACTGCCCTCCGCTATCGAGGAGTAGGACACCCTCGCCTCTGATCGTGTAGCTCGTCTCGGGCTCAGCCTTGTAATGTACGATAGCACCATGGCCTAGATAGCCCGCTATGGTGCCGAAGCTATCGCCATAGAACTCGCCTCCACGAGCACGAAACTCATTGAGCTTGACCCCAAGGTCGTACTCGCTGATCGTGCCACCGCTGGCGAGTAGCTGCTCCAGCCAGATGTAGAAGCGCGTGAGCGATACACCATCGCGACGCATGGCTCGGCGAACACCCTCGATCTCCGTGGGGGTCTTGACGGCCTTGAGCGAGGTCAGTACCGATACCCCCTCGATGATACGGCAGTGGCGTGGGATACGATCGTAGAGCGCATAGGTAGTGCGGCGTGTATCCACATAGAGGCGTGTATCGGCATCGAGCCCTGCGACGAAGTCGCCGATACGGCTATAGTCCTCGATACGTACGCCATTGGAGGCGAGGTCGGCACGCACGGCATCGTTGATCTTCTCGGGGAGAGTAAAGAGGACGGCCTCCTTGTCGCTAATGAAGCCAAAGCCCACGGCTACGGGGTTGTACTCGACATCGTACCCACGGATATTGAAGACCCACGCCAGCTCACAGAGCATGGTGATGATCGTGGCGTTGGCTCCGGCCTTCTTGAGGCGGTCGTTGACTAGGGCAATACGATCGCTAGCCGTCTGACCACTGAGCTTGGCTGGCTGTAGGAAGAGCTCTCCACTAGGCACGCTAGGCCTATCGAGCCATACACGCTCCAGCAGATCGGTATCGAGGCGGTACTCTATGTTGTAGAGGGATAGCTTCTTGGCTGTATCCATAGCATCGGCCCAGGGTAGGCATGCACCATCGGCTGCCACGACGCTACCCGCAGGTAGTGTCTGCCCGAGGAACGACTCTATCGAGGGAGTACCAGGTACGCCCTGCTTCATGAGCTCTATGGTACTACCCTCTAGCTCGTCGCTAGCCTGCAAGAAGTAGCGCGAGTCGGTCCACAGGGCTGCATGCTCTAGGGTAATGACCATAGTACCTGCCGAACCACTAAAGCCACTGATCCAGCTACGTCCCTGCCATCTCAGGGGCGTATATTCACTCAGGTGGGCATCTGACGAGGGAATGATGTAGGCCGAGATACCCTCGGCACGCATAGCAGCACGCAGGGCTACTAGTCTCTCTGTGATAACACTCATAATGGTTGTTTGATATTTGGGGCCCCGCAGGGCGATTTGCCATAATGCTACAAAGTTAGTAAGACCTACCCATATTTCCTACCGCAGCATCCCCGACATATCGGGCGAGGCCATAGCTAGCCCTATCGGTTTGCTCTAGGGACAACGCATTTTACCCCTAGGGCGAACGAGGCGTTCGCCCTAGGGGTACCACTTCGTTCACCCTAGGCTTTTTGAGGGGACGACACATGCTCCTAGCATTCCGTCTACTCGGCCACTATCTAGATGTCCATGACGCTGATAGACTACACACGGCAGAGGCACTTGCGATATGCCTCGCGACAGGGTGTACAGAGGAGCCGTGGCGAGGGCTACTATTGTTCGCTCAGGATTATGTACCTTTGCGGTGCTAATGAGTGCTATGTATAACGTGGTCGCCCCCCCCAGTGGGTGAGGAGATGATCACAGTGCTATGTATGATTTTGATGTATGTTTTTAATCAATAAATGTTTATCTATGAATGTTGTCATCATCTTCCTAGTCTTTTTCGGGCTTAGGCTCGTGTCGCTTGCGTTCTCTATACGCAACGAAAAGCGTCTCATCGCCCAGGGGGCCAAGCAATATGGCGCGCGCAACTCCCTACTGCTCACCCTAGCCCACGTCGCCTACTATGCTAGTGCACTGACCGAGGCTAGTCTGCGAGAGACTACGCTCGATACAGTCTCCCTCGTAGGCGTAGGCATCATGACTTTTGCCTATGCCATGCTCTTCTACGTTATCTATCGCCTACGCGATATCTGGACGGTCAAGCTCTACATCGCTCCCGAGCATCGTATCGAGCGTAGCTTTCTCTTCAGAGTAGTACGGCACCCCAACTATTACCTCAATATCCTCCCCGAGCTCCTAGGCGTAGCCCTACTGTGCCATGCCTGGATCACGCTCGCCCTGCTGATGCCAGTCTACATCCTTATCTTGGCCCAGCGTATTCGCCTCGAGGAGGCAGCCATGGCCGATCTATGGTAGCCCCCTCGCACACTCTATCCAGTGAAGGAGAAGGCTTGTAGTTCGTGGGGAATGCTTATCTTTGCGTAGCATAACAATCAAAATCATTAGATACAAGTAATGGCTACTACAGCAGACTTTCGCAATGGTATGTGCCTAGACATTGATGGGCAGTACTACGTTATCGTCGAGTTCCTCCACGTAAAGCCTGGCAAGGGACCAGCTTTCGTACGCTCCAAGCTCAAGAACGTCGCCACAGGGCGCATACTCGAAAAGACATGGAACAGCGGTGTCAAGGTGGAGGAAGTACGCATCGAGCGTCGCCCCTATCAGTTCCTGTACAAGGATGAGATGGGTCTCAACTTCATGCACCCCGAGACCTTCGAACAGATCTCCATCCCCGAAGCCACGATCGATGGTGTGCAGTTCCTCAAGGAGGGCGATATGGTAGAGGCTATGGTACATGCCGAGAGCGAGACGGTGCTCACGTGTGAGCTACCAGCTCACGTAACGCTACGTGTTACCTACACCGAGCCTGGCCTCAAGGGCGATACGGCGACCAGCACGCTCAAGCCTGCTACCGTAGAGACAGGAGCCGAGGTACGTGTCCCTCTCTTCATCACCGAGGGCGAGCTCATCCTCGTGGATACGCGCGACGGCTCGTACATCAGCCGCGTCAAGGAGGGCTAAGTAGCCACACCTAGGGCCCGCCCATGTGAGGCACTAGCGACCGCGCCTAGGGGATATAGAGACCTCACTAGTACAAAGCACCTAGGGGGGCGAGACTTGCATCTCGCCCCCCTAGGCATTCTATCAGCTCACCCACTTCCGCCTTCTCTGCTATATTCTGTACTTGAGCGGTAGCCCCATGAGGCTCTGTATCCTATCTACAAGGTAAGAGCAAAGGAGGGAAAGTAGGATGCAAAGGATCAATAAGAGTTCGTTCGTCCAGCCCTGTATTGTTATCTCGGGGGATGCTAGACTATAGCAAAATAACAGGTGCCAATAGTAGATCCCTTGGCTGTACTTGGCTCCTATCGTCTCAAGCGTACTACCTCGACCAAAGTCTGGATACAGCAAAGCATACATGAAGAAGATCACAACAAGAAGATCTATCCCCAAGTACCCAAGACCCGCCCCACGAAAGCTCCATGTCAACACTATAGCTATGCTAGAGAGAGAGAGAGAGAGAGGAGCCGATGTGAAGATCCTACGCCACCAGTTGCCTTGAGCAAACAGATAACCTATCGACAAATTGGGCAGGGAAGCGAAGAGCACACTACGTAGGTACTCGTCCCTAGGTACAATATCTGAAGTAACAACCTCAGGGCAGAAGAACGTCAGTGCCTCGAGGACGAGCCCTAGGTAGGCGAGACGCCTGGCACCTCCTCGCCATCTCGCTACCAGCAAGAAGAGCAGTAGCCCTCCTAGCAAGGCCGACAAATACCACAGATGCATCCCTGCAGGGGGTGCACCTCGATGGAGATGATAGATGTAATACTTGATGAGGCTCCACGACAGATCTTCTTCGCTCTGCAAAAAGCCATAGATGTAGTAGACCCCGAAAGTAATCAGCAAGATCGGCAGGAGCTTGAGAAGCGACTTCTTGACTCGAGCATACAAATCTTCTTCGGGAGCAAGCCCCAGAAAATAGCCTGTGATACAAAAGAATATAGGCACTGCAACATCAAAGAGCGGTCGCAGGGCATCATGCAGCACTCCTCCTGGTGAGGTGTGTATCCCTACGACCATGAATGCACATACGGCCTTTAGGACAAATAAACTTGATATAGTTCTTCTCTTATCCATACCATAACAATAAAATCCCCTCATCCCTACCACATATAGCCTATAGCCCGCGCGCCAAGCATACATATGCCTAGCGTGCAGGTGTACGACTAAGGGAGGATCCTCGCGGTGCTAGGAGAGGCGCTTCTTGAGGAGGGTGAGGGCATCGGCATCACTAGCCACCTCGATGAGGGCGCGCAGGAGAGCGTCTACCTTGTCTTCGCTCGTTGTCGATAGGCGTTGCTTGGTCTCTGTCATGAGGCTCAGCGAGACTGCGGGCTCCACCTGCTGAGGTAGCCTAGAGCAGAGGTAGATCAAGGGCTTGGCTTCTACTGGCATATTGGCACCATCGTCCTGTAGAGGGAAGATGGGGCGATACTGATGTATGAACTTGTAGAAGGGGCCGATCACAAAGGGGCTAATGTGCTGCAAGATCGACGAGAGCTGTACAGGCGTCAGGCTACGTAGCGTATCGATGCGCATATAGAGGTGATCGATGTTGAGCTTCTTAATAGCGAGCGAGACGTTGTTCTGCCAGTTCTTGAGCCCATTGGCGTTGTCTACATAGACAAAGGTGGCGGCCGTGTAGTCGTTGCCTACGAGTGCCACAAACTGGGCATTGGTTAGTACCGACACGGGGAGCTGCTGTAGCTCTTCGTAGGAGGCAAGGGCTGCTCTCCACTGGCGTAGGTCGGCCTCCGAATCGACAACGATATAGCCTGCCTGTGGCTTCTCCACACCCTGGTAGACCTCCTCGGCTAGACGTGCCACTAGATGCATGAAGAGTGGATGCCTATCACCGACAATGAGCCCATAGCAACCATAACAGAGGCTATAGAGCATACGCTCGAGGGGCTCATGGCGATCGGAGAGATGCTCCCGATCCCAGGGGATACGCTCCTCGGGGAAGGTAGCGACTAGCTCCTCGCGCAGGCGGATGGTCTGGAGCTGTTCGTTGGCGTATTCGTAGACATCCTCGTATAGGCGGAAGGAAGGCGATATAGCTAGCCCTGCCTCGCTGATACGCTTGAGCTCTGTGTAGTGGTGCTCGGGGAGGGAGCCATCGGCATCGAAGTATTGCTGATAGAGCTTGAGGAAGGCCTCGGTCTGTTCGCTACCGATGCGCATACGAATGCTACGCCCCCCTTTGTAGCTCACATAGACAGAGGTATAGGGAGGATTGTAGGTCATGCCTGCCCAAGGGTAGCCAGGGACACGCTCCTGCAGGTAGATCACTACGGCCTCTAGGTGCTTGCAGGTGCCGAGCCCATTGGTACGGAAGTCGAGGCACGAGCAGAAGTTGCGATCGCTACACACGCCTCTGAAAGCCGTACGATAGCGCCCCGAGCTCGAGCTAACGAGGTAATCGCCCCAGATACGGTTGTCGTCGAGATGCTCTACAGCGAACCTAGCCTCGCGAGCGTTCTCACGTCTTAGAGCTATCTGCCAGTCTTCAATGCTCATGCCCTCGGGACAAATCTTGTTGGACAGACGGCTCTCGATTTTGTTAGTGCTTGACATATGTTAATGATGTATTAAGTAAATGCTACTTCATTCTTTTCTTTTTCTTGTGGTGTGGAGTGGTGCGCTCTAGCTCGGCACGCAGGTACTCGGCCGTAGGGCTATCGGCTACGGCTATTAGCCCCTCGGGAGCTCCAGCATAGAGGAGGTGCCCACCGTGGCGTCCGCCCTCGGGGCCTATCTCTATGAGGTAGTCGGCACTCTTGATCACATCAAGGTTGTGCTCGATGACGATCACGGTGTTGCCTCTATCGACCAGCCTGTGTAGGATACCGAGCAGTACACGTATATCCTCAAAGTGCAGCCCCGTAGTGGGCTCATCAAGGATGTATATGGTGCTACCGGTATCTCGCTTGGCGAGCTCGCTAGCGAGCTTGATGCGCTGGCTCTCGCCTCCGGAGAGCGTCGTCGAGGGCTGACCGAGCTTCACGTAGCCCAAGCCGACCTCTTGGAGGACGACGAGCTTCTTGAGGATAGGAGGGACGTGCTCGAAGAACTCAGCTGCCTGGTTGATCGTCATATCCAAGACGTCTGCGATCGACTTGCCCTTGAAGCGTACCTCGAGCGTCTCCCTATTGTACCGCTTGCCGTGGCAGGCCTCGCAGGGCGCCAAGACGTCGGGGAGGAAGTTCATCTCTATAGTCTTGTAGCCGTTGCCTCGGCAAGTCTCGCATCGTCCGCCCGATACGTTGAAGCTAAAGCGCCCAGGCTTGTAGCCTCGCATCTTGCTCTCGGCAAGGCCTACGAAGAGGTTGCGTATATCGGTGAATAGCCCTGTGTAGGTAGCGGGGTTGCTACGTGGGGTGCGCCCTATGGGCGTTTGGTCTACCGATATTACTTTGTCTATATGATCTAGCCCCTCGATACGCTCTACGGGTAGTGCTTCGTCGTCGGAACGATAGAGACGTCTGCTAAGCATCGGGTAGAGTGTTTGGTTGATCAGGGAGCTTTTGCCACTGCCCGATACACCCACTACACAGACGAAGGTACCGAGTGGCAAGTCTACACTTACGGAGCGCAGGTTGTGCCCCGTGGCCCCGACGATAGAGAGCTTGTGCCCATTGCCTAGGCGTCGCTCCTGAGGTACCTCTATAGAGAGATCGCCACTGATGTAGCGCGACGTAATGGTTTGGCTCTTGAGCATCTGCTGCGGTGTACCCTCGAAGACGACTTGCCCCCCGAAGCGACCCGCCTTGGGGCCCATGTCGATGATGTGATCGGCCTCGAGCATCATATCCTTGTCGTGCTCTACGACTATCACCGTATTGCCTAGGTCACGGAGCTTCTTGAGCGAGGATATCAACCTCATATTATCGCGCTGATGTAGGCCTATGCTAGGCTCGTCTAGGATATAGAGCACCTCCACAAGCTGGGTACCGATCTGTGTAGCGAGGCGTATGCGTTGGCTTTCGCCCCCCGAGAGGGTAGCAGCCGACCTATTCATAGAGAGGTAACCTAGCCCTACGTCGAGCAGGAAGGACAGACGCTTGCGTATCTCCTTGAGGACCTCGCTCGCTATGGTGCGTTGCTGAGGAGTCATGCGCTCCTCGATACCATCGAGCCACTCACTCAGGGCGACTAGCTCCATCTCGCCCACCTCACCTATGTGCTTGCCATCGATGAAGTAGTGAAGGGCCTCTCGGCATAAGCGATGGCCTTGGCACTCGGGGCATATCTCGGTCTTCATAAATTGGCGAGCCCATTTGTTGGCGTTGTAGTCCCACTCCTCGCCACTCAGCTCAGGGAGGTAGTCGGCTAGGCCGTTGTACTGGAGACGTAGAGGCACGACAGTACCTTTCTCGACAGACAGTGGCTCGTCGAGGCCGTATAGGATCTCGTTGATCAGGTCCTCGGGGAGCTGATCGATGGGCGTCTTTAGGTCGCACTCGTGGCGCACGAAGAGGGCTTCGATCTGGTTGAAGAGCATATTGCTCCTATACTTCCCTAGGGGAGCGAGACCACCTTTGTAGACGCTTAGGGTCGGGTCGGGGATTATGGTCTCTCGGTCGAGGATATTGACCTCGCCGAGGCCACGGCAGTGGGGGCAGTAGCCATTGGGGGAGTTGAAAGAAAAGAGATGAGGCGCAGGCTCACTATAGGCAAGCCCCGTCTCGGGGCACATCAAGTTGCGGCTATAGTAGGTGATCGCCTCTGTCTCGGCATCCATGACCTGCATGACCCCATCGCCCTCCTTCATAGCTAGGGCTAGGCTCTGCGAGATGCGCTCTCGGTTTTTGTGGCTGATGATGAGCTTGTCGGTCTGTACCTCTACACTATGCATGCGGTAGCGATCTAGACGCATGCCATAGGTGATCTCCATGATGCGCCCATCGACGCGTACGTGCATATAGCCCTTCTTGCGCAGGTGCTCAAAGAGCTCCTTGTAGTGCCCCTTGCGTTGCTTGACGACAGGAGCGAGGAAGAGCACTCTACGCCCCTCGTAGCGCTCCATGAGCAGGTCGAGGATCTGTGCCTCGGTATAGCGCACCATAGGTACACCCGACAGGTACGATACGGCCTGCCCGGCACGTGCGTACAGCAGGCGAAAGAAGTCGTACACCTCCGTTACCGTCCCTACCGTAGAGCGAGGGTTGCGGTTGGTTGTCTTCTGGTCTATCGAGATGACAGGGCCGAGGCCTTGGATGTCGTCGACATCGGGTCGCTCCATGCCCCCACCCAAGAAGCCTCGAGCATAGGCACTGAATGTATCGATGTAGCGACGCTGCCCCTCGGCAAAGAGCGTATCGAACGCAAGCGAACTCTTACCACTACCACTGAGCCCCGTCAAGACGGTAAGCGAGTAGCGTGGTATGCACGCGTCGACATTCTTGAGGTTGTGTACCCGTGCTCCTGTAATCCGTATATCTTGCATCCTTATTCCAATCTACTTGTTGTATACAAACGGCTCACGACGGCTCCTCTAGCGCAAGTCAATCCTCCGACACTAACCACCGATCCCGAGCCCATCGGCTCGCTCGTGGTCGCCCCTCATACAGTACACCAATTGCGTAAGTATCGAGTCTGTGAGCACTATTCCGATACAAAATTACATATTATTTACCAAACAAGAGACATATTTCTATCTCAATCATAGATATAGTGCATCAAAATCGCATAATGGCGACAATAGGCCGACAACCCCGACACAAATATCTACTCACCCAGCAGAGCTAGCCCCCCTCGGCATCGCCCCATGCCGACAGGCTATCGTATCCTACCCAACAACCCACTGCATCTAGCCGATACAGTGGGTTGTCTACTAGTGCTCTAGTGCACCTAATGGGAGAGCGGTGGAGCTAGGCTTGTCGCTTGGCCTGGACTATCGTTATCGGGTTGTGATCGTCGAGTGCCACGCGCATCTCGGCAGTGATCTGCCAGTGAGCCCTATCGACAGCCTCACGGAAGAGGGCAAGCGTCTCGAGGCTCACAGAGTTGAAGACAATCACCCCATCGGGCGTCATATGCCTCGAGAGCTTGTCGACGAAAGCTACCAGATTGCCCCCATGCCCCCCGATAAAAGCAGCCTCGGCTAGAGGCAAATGCTCCACATCAACCTCCATAAAGTCGCCAATATAGTACTCGATACCAGGCGCACCAAAGCGTCTACTATTGGCAGGCATCAGCTCATGCCCCTCGGGGCGTATCTCGAAGCTCGTGATATGCAGGTGCGGAAACTGAAGCCGTGCCTCGACCGATACCGATCCTGTACAGAACCCCACATCCCACAGACACCTACGCCGATGTAGCTCCAGCATACTGAGGCTTAGGAGGCGTATCGGCATCTTGGTGATCATCTTGGCGCGTCCGTTGAGCAGATGAAAGTCGTGCTCCGACAGCCCCAAGGGAGGACAGTAGTCTAGGGTATGTGTAGCCTCTAGGATGATGCAGTTGGGGCAGTCAAACTCCCGATCCACCACCTCCTCGAGCCCCAGCGTGTACACCTGCTGGCGTGCTCCTCCGAGGCACACACCGATGTGCATTCGATAGCTGGCATAGCCATAGTCGAGCATACGGCGAGCGATAGTCGAGGGCGTGTTGCGCCTATCGGTCAGCACCCCGAGCTTGGGCGTACGTTCGATAAGTGCTCGATCGAACTCGTGCCACGGACGCCCCGTCAGCGAGCACACACGCATATCGTGATAGGGCAGTGTGAGGGCATGGGCGAGGAGCTGTAGCGAGTTGAAGTACGGGTAAGTGTGGCGCACGCACCCAGGGAACTCACGCATCAGCGTAGTCGTATAGCCAAAGAACAAGGGGTCGCCTGAGGCAAAGACGAAGATAGGCTCATCGAGCACTCGATACTGGTCGAAGACCTGCGAGAGGGGCACCGTAACGTCTATCCACACTGCACCCGCGGGTAGTATCTCTGCCACTAGCTCATAGTGCCTCTTGCCACCTGTGAAGACACGTGTCCTAGCGATCTCGGCAAGGATCTCCGCCCCGAAGGCAGGACGACTCTCGTCGCTCATACCGACGACGACGAAGGACAACCCTCTAGACATCGCGCCCTGGTCTTAGGGCCTCGGCATCGTCGAGCGTCAAGATCGAGTTCACCAAGGTGGCTGCGAGGTTGCTCCCTCCCTTGCGCCCACGCACTACGAGCTTGGGTATCGAGCGGAAGGTCATAGCCATATGCTTCGACTCCTGCACATTCACGAAGCCTACGGGCGAGGCGATGATCCCCCCAGGATGAGCCTTGCCTCTACGCGTTAGGTCGCACAGCTCCATCAGAGCTGTAGGTGCGTTGCCAAAGGCATAGAGTGCCCCTGGATGCTCCTCGACAGCGAGGCGGATACCAGCCTGTGTACGTGTGATGCCTAGGCGCGATGCCATATCGGCCACACGCGGATCGTGTAGGTAGCACTTGACCTCTACTCCTAGACGCTCGAGAGCCCCCTTGCGAATGCCCGAGGCCACCATCGTAACGTCCGTGATCACCGTATCGATCTCGCCTGCTAGCACAGCCCGATATAGGCGATCGACAGCGAGAGGATCGGTGTAGAGGAGGTCTTCCATCTCAAAGTCGGCTGTCGTATGTATGGCGTGCAGTAGAGCCCACTTGTGGTCGAGGGGCACATCGGGTCGCTTGAGCTCGGAGCTGATAGTGCGGAAGCTCTCTATCATGATGCTCTGCCCTATCTTGACGTCCTCCTCACCCTCCTCGCGATAGTAGCCTCGAGGTGTGATGAAGCGGCCATCCCAGCAGTAGCTCTGCGAGTTGCCTATGAGTACTACGGTAAACATATCGATCGCCTCGGGGTCGAAGTCGCGTAGCGTGGTGAGCTTGACCTCCTGCTCTTCGCGCCCTGCTTGGCGCACATAGCCTATAGGCGTATCGAGGCTACGATACTGGCCAAAGATCTCCAGCAGACGATAGAGCTGCCAGTAGCGCCCGTGGCTCTTGGGGTTGTAGATAGCCGTAACGAAGTCGGCCTCGGCAGCTGCCTTGATGCGGGCCTCGATACGTGCCCATGGGGTCATCAGGTCCGATAGGCTGATGATGCAGAGGTCGTGCCCTATGGGGCAACCAAGTAGCGAGGCGGCCTTCTGAAAGGCACTAATACCCGGCAGTACCTCCACGACGATATGCTCTGCCTCGGCACCCTTGTCGCGCTTCATCTCATAGATTAGAGGGGCCATGCCGTAGATGCCTGCATCGCCCGAGCTGATCACGCACACATCGTGCCCCTCTAGGGCATAGCGAAAAGCTTCCTCTGCACGCTGACGCTCCTTCTTCATACCACTGTCGATACATACCGTCTCGGGGCGCAGGTACTGCTCTACGAACTGGAAGTAGTACTTGTAGCCCACCACCACATCGGCACTCTGCACAGCCTGCATCACCGCTGGCGTAATATCCTCGGGACCTCCTGGCCCTAGGCCAGCGACGATGATCTTATTTTCTTTCATTATAGCTATTGATAGTTCTAGTTAATGAGCGTAAAGATACATCTTTCGCCCCAAACGAAGCATCTCCCCTCGAGTTCTGCGCGCCCAAAACTACATATTTCGCCCTCATATCCCACTCAAAGTATCACCTAGCGCACACTATCGCCTCTCTACTCTCTCCTCCCTATCCCCTCCTCTAGAGTCCTCTGCGACTAGGCTCATAGCACTGCACGAGAGGGGCACTACGAGAGGGCGATCGGTACCCCTAGGGTGAACGAGGCATTCGCCCTAGGGCGGACTTTCTTTTGCCCTAGAGTGAACGAGGCGTTCGCCCTAGGGAGGCTCAAGAGTAGGTCTAGGAGGTTAGATACTCGAGGGAGCAGGTATTCACAAAAAAACGCTACCTTTGAGCATACTAAAACAAACATCAACGATATGAATGCTACACTTCGGATGGCACGATGCCTCACTCTCCTACTCCTCTTACCTCTAGTAAGCTGTATCAAAGACGAGCCCCATGAAGACCTAATATGGGACTTTGTCCCCCTAAGCCTCGAGCTCAAGGTCGTCGATGCTCAGGGGTACAACCTCCTGGCACCACGCGATGGACAGACTTGGGACCCCACCTCCGTGGTCGCTATATACGACGGCAAGACCTACCCCGCTCGCCCTCGAGAAGAAGCCGAGCGCGGGATCTACAAGAACGCTCTACGAGCCCTGCCTGTGATCATGTATGGCCTGACCTATCGGACTAGCCTCCCTCCCAGCGGAGCTCCTATTACAGATCCTCTACTGTCCTTCGGCGACTTCAAGCGCGATGGCGACGGCGACTACACCATCGAGCTACAGTGGCGCGATGGTACCCGCCACACCATACGCATCGACCACCACTTTTGGTTTGCCAACAAGCACACCCCTCGCTCCATCACCAAGTACTATATCGACGGCACCGAACAGCCCCTCACCAATGGGCGTTATCTCGTGCTACGCAAGTAGCCTATATCGGTGATCTAGGGCCCAATGCCAACGGCCGATATGCTTGTCTCGAGTAGTACAAGCATATCGGCCGTTGGTCTGATGCGAGCCGAGGCTAACTAAGGATGAAGGCGATGAGCTCCTTGAGGATCTCTCCGCCCGAGAGGCTGGAGTCTACCCCCTTGCTAGCAGCATCGGCGAGGCGTATCTGGCGTATGATCTGGAAGACCTTGCCTGCGGCATAGTGCCTCGTCCCTGTGATGTAGTCGCGAGCCCGATAGGGGGCGATACCGAGCTGGGAGGCAACACTCCTCTCGCTGATCTCGGGCAGATAATAGACCCCCATGAGCTGAGAGAAGTAGCCGAAGAGTATAGGGAGTGTCGCCTGGATAGGATAGGCGCGCTCGTTGGCTGCAAAGTAATAGGCTATGCGATAGGCTCGCGGAGCATCTCGGAGGATGAGCGCCTTGAGGAGCTCGGAGTTGTTGTACTCCTTGCTAATGCCTATGTGCGCCTCCACGAGCTCGGGTGTAACTACCCCACCTCGCTCACCCAGTACGATAGAGAGCTTATCGACTTCGCTCAGTATCTTCTCTAGGTCGTTGCCCGTGTGATCTGCCATGACGTGTGCCGTGTGAGCATCTATCTGTAGATGCCTAGCCGCAAAGCTCTTGATGATAAAGTCGGGCACTCGAGTGTCGGCTATTCGGCTACTCTCATAGAGCGTGCCGAGAGCCTCAAAAGCCTTGTAGAGAGCGAGACGCTTGTCCACTTTCTTCTTGTAGCAGAGCACGAGGCAGGTACTCGCGGGGAGCTGGCCGATATAGGGTGCCAGCTGCTCGAGGTCGCGGACTTGCTGAGCCTCGCGCACCAGTACGAGGAGCTTATCACCCATCATCGGGAAGCGCATGGCCTCGGAGATGATTGCTGCCACATCGGTATCCCGATCATTGCCATTGAGGATAGTCTGATTGAGCTCTCGCTCACCCTCGGGGATTAGCCCATGAGCAAAGGCATCGGCCAGCTTGTCCACAAAGAGGGGCTCCTCGCCCCACAGCAGGTAGGCTGGCGATGTGCTACGGGCGCGTATGGCGCGTGCTATATCCTCGTATGTCAGCATTGGGCACAGGATGTTTGTGTACGAAGTTTTGTATCTTTGTTCTCGCTAGTGTAGTGCACAAAGATAATGATTAAGCTCAACTTACCCCCCTTCGATATACGTCTCGAGCAGCGTGGCCAGAAGATATTCGTCTGGGACGTTCTCCGCCTGCGCTATGTACGGCTTACGCCAGAGGAGTGGGTACGCCAGCACTTCGTGCACTATCTGGTGGAGCATCTAGGCTATCCGACGGAGTTACTGACCAACGAGGTATCCCTCTGCATCGGGGCACTCAAGCGCCGTGCCGACACTGTGCTCTACGATCGCCAGCTACAGCCTCGTATGCTGATCGAGTACAAGGCCCCTGAGGTACCTCTCTCGGAGCGTGTCTTGGGGCAGGCCGTCCGGTACAACTACGCCATGCGTGTTCCCTACCTCGTCCTCTCCAACGGGCTCGAGCACATCGCCTACAGCATCGACTACGAGGCGATGAGCTACATCGCCCTAGACACTATGCCTCGGTATCACGAGCTATAAGATCGCTATTATCAATCAGGTATTACTATATGGTATTCATCGACATCAGACACGTCCACAAGCACTATGCCGCACACACGGCTCTGGACGACGTCAGTCTCTCGATCGAGCGAGGACGCATCTTCGGGCTACTAGGGCCCAATGGTGCGGGTAAGACCTCTCTCATCCGCATCATCAACTGCATCACAGCTCCCGACAGCGGTGAGGTATTCTTCGATGGTCAGCCTTTGTCGCCACGACACATCGCACGCATCGGCTATCTACCCGAGGAGCGTGGGCTCTACCGCAAGATGAAGGTAGGTGAGCAGGCTATCTATCTAGCACGTCTCAAGGGGCTAAGCAAGCAGGACGCTAAGACACGCCTCAAGGAGTGGTTTGGGAAGTTTGAGATCATGCCTTGGTGGGACAAGAAGGTGGAGGAGCTCTCCAAGGGTATGCAGCAGAAGGTGCAGTTCGTCTGCACAGTACTACACGAGCCCGAGCTATTGATCTTTGACGAGCCCTTCAGTGGCTTCGACCCTGTTAATGCTGAGCTCCTCAAGCGCGAGATCCTAGCACTCAAGGCCAAGGGGCATACCGTCATCTTCTCTACGCACAACATGCAGAGCGTCGAGGAGATCTGCGACGACATCGCCCTGATCGATCGCTCGCACGTAGTGCTCAGTGGCCCCGTGGCAGACATCCGCCTCGCTCATGCCGAGCCTCGCCTGGCCGTTCGCCTCCTTGGGGAGGTATCGCCAGAGGCTATGGCCAGCATCGCTCCCCTCAGCCACGAGTACGATGGTAGCTACACCACCCTACGCCTCGACCTAGGCATCGGGGGTACTGTGCGTGGAGCTATAGAGCGCATCCCTACAGACTACTCTATCATCGACCTACAGCAAGAGATCCCCTCTATGCACGAGATATTCCTCAAGACAGTAAAGCATCATGGCCAGTAAAATAGGTATCATCATAGAGCGCGAGTACACGACGCGCGTGGTCAAGTGGAGCTTCATACTCCTGACGCTCCTAGCACCTATATTCTTCGTAGTGCTCAGTAGCCTACCTGCTATACTGATGGCAGTAGGGGGTAGCGACGAACAGAAGGTCGCTATCATCGACCGCACTGGGCTGTATCATGGGCTATGGCAGGATACGGAGCAGTATCAGTTCGTCGTCGCAGACCGCACGATGGACGAGTACCGCACCGAGGGCGAAAACGATGAGTTCACAGCCTTCCTAGAGATACGCCAAGATCTCAACGAGGACCCCAAGGCTGCTACGCTCTACTCCTACAACACCCTCCCTCCTGGGCTCGAGGACTATATCAACAAGACCCTCTCGAGCTACCTGTCGGATCAACGCCTGTCGGCCCACGATATCCCCAACATCAAGGAGATCATCCGCGAGAGCAAGGTAGATACCCGCGTAGCTACCTTCCGCATAGGAGAGGATGGTAGCGAGGCTGCCGTATCGAGCGAGATGTCAGTGGCTATCGCCTTCGTGCTAGCCATCACCAGCTACATGTTTATCTCTATCTATGGCGGTATGGTGGTACGGGGCGTTACGGAGGAGAAGAAGTCGCGCGTCATGGAGGTCATCATCAGCTCGGTCAAGCCCTTTGACCTCATGATGGGCAAGATCATCGGTATCGGCCTCGTGGGGCTCACACAGCTCGCTATATGGGTCGTGCTGACGGTGGGGCTGTATTTCGGAGCCCAATTCCTCTTCTTGGGCGATATGTACAGCGAGGCTGCTCTAGCCGCGGCTCAGCAGTCGGGACAGATCAGTGCGATGGATGCTAGCGTCTATGCGGAGGTCTTTGCCCCCCTGAGCAACATCAACTTTACAGAGCTCATCATACTCTTTGTCCTCTACTTCATCGGGGGGTATCTACTCTATGCCTCTATCTTCGCAGCCCTAGGCTCAGCAGCCTCTAGCGAGGAAGACTCGGGGCAGATCATGATGCCTATCACGATGATCCTGCTGGCCTCGTTCTACATCGGCTTCGCATGTATCAACGACCCCGAGGGGGATCTAGCTACTTGGTGCTCATATATCCCCTTCACCTCGCCTATGGTGATGCTGGCACGTCTGCCCTTCGGTGTAGCTCTGTGGGAGGAGCTGCTGAGCCTCGCCATTCTCTATGGCTCGTTCTTCGCCCTCACTGTGGTGGCTGGCAAGATCTACCGCATCGGGGTGCTGATGTACGGCAAGAAACCTAGCTTCAAGGAGATCTGGCGCTGGCTACGCTACTATTAGTCGGTCTGCAGAAGGCTCGACGAACATTGTGCAAGCTCTAAGCGTTATTAGCACAAACAATAAGAGCAACTATTATGGAACTAAAGCATCTCTCCAAGGCAGAGTTCGTCGCCCTGCTGCACGATGTAGACACCAACCCCTCGGGCTGGGAGGCTCGCCACCAGCGCCCCGTACTGGTAGACTTCTATGGCACATGGTGCCAGCCCTGCCAAGCTCTAGCACCTCTGCTGGAGGCTGTGGCCGACAAGTACGCTGACCAAATCGATGTCTACAAGGTGGATGTCGACCAAGAGCCCGAGCTAACAGCTCTGTACCACGTACGTATGGTGCCTACACTGCTCTTCGCTCGCCCTAGCGACACCAAGCCCACCACTATGCTGGGCGTCATGGGGCAGGCAGAGCTCGAGCAGCGCGTGCAGGAGCTCCTACTCCGCTAGGAGTCCACGACGAGGAAGCCCCCACCCCGCCTCTAGAGGCTATCGGGTGGGGGCTTCTTCGTACTAGGGGAGAGCTCTCGCTGACATAGGTATGAGGGCATCAGTGGTGCAGAGCTCGCCTCAGCCAGTGTACAGCTCGTACTGCCAGCACAGGGGAGCACGGCCAGGCTGTCTGAGATCGAGGGCTAGGCAGTAGAGGAATTTTAACTATCTTTGTGTCGCTGTATCCCGAGGGGTAGAGCATCGCCATTATGTTAATAACATTACTCAAGGGTATCATCATCGGCACGATCGTGTCGGCTCCGCTAGGCCCCGTGGGGATACTATGCCTGCGTGAGACGCTATACGGTGGCCGACGCGAAGGGATGCTCACAGGGCTAGGTGCTATGCTTAGCGATGTGATCTATGGCTTCGTCGTATATCTAGGGGTAGGCATGGTGCTCGACTTCGTGGTGCACTACGATGCCACGCTACGCATCGTGGGTGGGGCTATCATCTGCGCCTTTAGCTACTACATATTCCGCCAAGCAACGAGAGGCGTGCGCACAGAGCCGACCAAGCGCCTAAGTAAAATACACGGAGCACGCAAGGTGCTGACAGCCTTCCTCGTAACGCTCTCCAACCCCTTCATCATGCTCCTGATCCTACCTCTGTACACACGTTTCCAGTTTGTACAGCCCTCATCCTACCCCGCAGCAGAGATATCAGTGGCCATGGTAGGCATAGGGCTGGGCTGTATGCTGTGGTGGACCTTCCTCACCTACTGGGTGCGCTGGATGGCCAAGAGAATGGGCGACACAGGGATCAGACGCATCAGCTACACAGTGGCATCGGCGCTGTGCCTGCTCGGGATCATCGGTATGATCACAGGGGTGCAGTCGGTCGTTACGGGTACCAAGAGTAGTGCTCGCCTCATAGAGATCTCGGAGGGTGATCATCCGCATATCCACGTGGAGAAATAGCCCTCGCTATATCAGCCACCTAATACAATATTGCCTATCACAATATGAAGCAAACCACTATCCCCTACCTCGCCTGGACGAGCGATAGCCTTGAGGGGCTGGCTCTAGCCATGGAGACAGGGGCACGTCGCCTGTCTGTCGATACACTCAACTGGGAGGCCGACTACCCCTACTGCCCCCTCTGCTCTGTCGATGTAGCCTACAACGAGAGGGGCATCCTGCTACACTACTTCGTGCGAGGGCTCGACCTCAGGACGCTGTCCGCAGGTGATGGCCAGTATGTGCACGAGGATAGCTGTGTGGAGTTTTTCATGCAGCGCGAGCGTGGGGAAGCGTACATCAACTTCGAATTCAATGCCGCTGGCGTCTGCTATGCGTCGCACCACTCTAGTCCACGCGAAGGGTGTCGCTTTGAGCCGAGAGAGTTCGCCTCTATCGCGCGCCTAGCCACCTATGCTGGCGAGCGCATAGAGATGCGCCCTGGTATTCACCAATGGGAGCTATCGGCTCTAGTACCCTGGACTACGATGGGCTATGCGGAGGGAGAGATCCCCGAGCGTCTGTGGGCCAACTTCTACAAGTGTGCCGACGGCACATCGCATCCGCACTATCTCAGCTGGGCACCCATTGAGGAAGCTGCGCCAGCGTTTCATCGCCCCCAATTCTTCGGGGTGCTAGAGCTCGAGGGCAAGGCTCGAGACGAGCGTGCGCACACCAATTGTCAATAATTCATTACTTTTGCACCAACGAAGCCGATGATCTCGTGAGATGCATCTCGGTGAGCAAACAGGTTTGTATATCAATATGGATAAAGTAAGCTATGCCCTAGGGCTAAGTATCGGTCAGAACTTCAAGGCGTCTGGCTTTGAGAATATCAACGCAGAGGACTTCGTAGCGGGTCTACAGGCTATCATGCAAGATGGTCAGCCTGCCATGACCTTCGACGAGGCCAAGACGATCGTCAATGAGTACTTCGTGGAGGTACAGCAGAAGGCTATCCGCCTCAACAAGGAGGCTGGCGAAGAGTTTCTGCGCATCAATCAGCACAAGCAGGGCGTTACGACACTCCCTAGTGGTCTACAGTACGAGGTGATCCGCCAGGGCGAAGGGGCCAAGCCCAAGCTCGAGGATACCGTTCGTTGCCACTATCATGGCACGCTTATCAACGGTGTCGTCTTCGATAGCTCTATGGATCGTGGCGAGCCAGCAGAGTTCCCTCTGCGTGGCGTGATCAAGGGCTGGACAGAGATCCTACAGCTCATGCCCGTAGGCTCCAAGTGGAAGGTAACGATCCCCAGCGACCTCGCCTATGGCGATCGTGGTGCAGGCCAGCACATCCAGCCTGGATCTACGCTCATCTTCATCATCGAGCTACTCGGCATCGTCTAGTCCAATCAAGCATTAGTATCACAAATCGCTACGCTGTATGAAGAAGTTTTTCCTAATGGGTCTAGTAGCTATGGCTACGATACTCGCAGGCCTATCTTGCTCCAAGCGTACAGTAGCACCAGTGGCACCTACGGCCGAGAGCCTTACGGGTATCGAGTCGGTAGCCTATGCCTATGGTCTACTCAATGGCGAAAGCTTTCGCCAAAACCTCTCTCGCATCCCTGGTGATAGTGCCCTAAGCCCCGAGCGTGTCCTAGAGGGCTTCAAGGCTGGCTTCTCTGGCGAGAAGGGTCTATTGGCTAGCAGCCAGGCCAAGCGCATCCTCGAGGGTTACCTGCAAGGGATACAAGAAGAAGAAGTCGCTACAGTCAAGTACCTCAACGATAGTGTACTGCTGGCCAACAAGGCCCGCAAGGACGTCGTCGTTACCGAGAGTGGCCTACAGTGGCGAGCCCTACGCAAGAGTGGTAAGGTATCGCCCGCACCACAAGATACGGTAGTGGTACACTATGTGGGGCGCACGATCGACGGTAATGAGTTTGACAACTCCTACCGCCGCAACCAGCCCGCTACGTTTAGCCTTGCGGATGTAATCCCTGGGTGGGCCGAGGGGCTCGGCCTGATGACGGTAGGCTCGCGCTATGAGTTCTACATCCCCTCGTCGCTAGCCTATGGCGAGCGTGGTGTAGGGCAAGCTATTCCTCCCCATGCTACGCTTATCTTCGAGGTAGAGCTACTGGGGGTGAAGCCTTTCGTTCCCAAGGCAAAGGAGCCAAGCAGTGGCATGCAACCGCCTGCGGCTGGCAACAAACAGAAGTAACTCTATAACTTATAAGTACAAACAATGAAGAAATTCTTTCTAGGCGCAGCGGCCATCGCCCTCGCTATCGGTAGCTTCTCTTGCGACAACGCAGGTGGTGCCGCCAAGCTCACTACGGATGCCGACAGCGCAGCCTACGCGCAGGGTCTGCTACAGGGCTCACAGTTCAAGGAAATGCTCTCGGGCATGGAAGAGCAGGAAGGCGCTCCCAAGATCGACAAGGCAGCGTTCTTCAAGGGCTTCGAGCAGGCTTTTGGCGACAGCACACAGTTCAGCTACTTCGCAGGCGGTATCACGGGTGCCCAGCTCCTACAGCAGATGAAGGGCGACTCTATCGATGCCAAGCTCTTCCTCAAGGCTTTCCGCGAGGCTCTCAACTCCGACTCTACGACCACGTTCCTCATGTCGGTAGACTCTGCCCGCACTATCGCACACAGCTTCCAAGAGAAGAAGCAGCTCGCTCGTATGCGTGAGCAGTATGGCCCCAACATCGAGAAGGGCAAGGCCTACATCGCCGAGTTTCAGAAAGAGGAGGGCGTACAGACTACCCCCAGCGGTATCGCCTACAAGGTGCTGCAGGCAGGTACAGGTGCTACGCCTACTGCCGAGGATCAAGTGAAGGTAAACTATGTCGGGACTACGATCGATGGCAAGGAGTTTGACAAGAACGAAGGCATCGAGTTCCCCCTCAATGGTGTGATCAAGGGCTGGACGGAGATCCTACAGCTCATGAAGGAAGGCGAAAAGGTGAAGGTAGCTATCCCCTACGAGCTAGCCTATGGCGAGCGTGGTAGCTACAGCATCGAGCCCTATAGCACGCTCGTCTTCGAGATCGAGCTACTCAAGGTGATCAAGGTAGCTCCTGCTACAGAGGCAGCAGCTCCCGCAGAGACCAACTAAGCTACATCACGTAGCACACCACAACGAAGGCGACCATTCGAGTACTCGAATGGTCGCCTTCGTTTGCACTGGGGGAGGAAGCACGTCTCTACTCCTCGTCTAGCTCCACGCTTAGGGCGCCTCTGTTCTTGCGTATCTGCATGGGAGTGCCTCCGAGGTTGGACTTGCAGAAGAGGCTGAAGTAGCTCATACTACAGAAGCCATACCGCTCGCCAATCTCCCCGATAGAGGCCGTCGAGGTAACGAGGTCGTGATAGATGTAGCGCGTACGCTGTAGCGTGATCCAGTCGCGTGGTGGCATACCAAACTCCTCGATAAACGAACGCTTGAATGCTAGCTCATTGAGCCCGAGCTCCTCGGCAATGCGATACATGTCCGACACATCCATGGTGGGTGTGTAGCTCTCGACTATCTTGGAGCGGAAGCCCGTAATGCGACAGTGGTAGTAGCGCAGGAAGTCATCGATCACGGCACGTGTATAGTCGAGGCGCAGCAGTAGGAAGAGCTCCTGTAGCTTGAAGTCGTACATATGTATCGACACATCGCCATACTGAAGGTACTTCTCCAGCGTCTGTAGCCACAGCTGTACTCCGTCAGAGAGAGGCAGATCGGTAATACGAGGGGCTCCACGACGTGGGCGCGACTTGCCCGAGCGACGTCTGCGTCCTACACCTGTGGAGTCTTCACTGGGGCACATCCCCATGCAGAGGTTGGGGTGCGGACGGAAGATGAGCATCAGATAGCGCACCTCACCCTCTAGGGCCTTGAGGTGTAGCATGGTGTTGCTGGGCACTAGATAGAGCCTTGCCTCGTCGGTGCGCGAGGTCGTAGCGACCTCGTTGCTAACGGCGTGTCCACCAGCCCCGACCCACAGGAGCACAAAGCTCTCTTGGGGCATGATGATGTGTCCCTGCTGTGCCGATAGGACGCCGTGCTCTGGGAGCGACTGGAGGTATTGCGCTGCGGGCGCAAAGCGGGTGCTATCGACCAGCCAGTCGTGGCTGACTGTCGCATAGGCAGGCGTCTTGTATTGTGGCCTTGTACTCATTGATGTTTCGTATAACTGTTATCAATCATTTCATAAACCCTCAGATACACCTCCGCGGTACGGCAACGCCTCTAGGTAAATGTACTGGAGAGCCACTGCGAATATACAAAATTTTTGTTTCTCCGCAATAAAACTTGCAGTTTATTCACTATTTTCCATCCGAGAGCGCAGACCAATGCACAATTGGGCCTCAGGGGCGACACCTAGATCTCCAATGCTATAGAGTGCTCATATCCACGACGAAGCGATAGCGTACCTCCCCTTTATCTAGGCGTAGCATGGCCTCATTGACCTGATCGATAGTGATCATCTCGGCCTCGGCTACGATGCCGTGCTCGTAGCAGAAGTCGAGCATCTCTTGCGTCTCAGCTATACCGCCAATGTTGGAGCCTGCTAGGCTCTTGCGCCCATGTACTAGGTAGAATGCTCCTACCTGCATAGGCTGAGCAGGTAGACCCACGACCACGAGGGCTCCGTCTACCTTGAGACGTCCTAGCAGGGCATTCACGTCGTGATCGGCCGATACGGTGTCGATGATCAGGTCTAGCTTGGCACAGGCACGCATCTGCGCCTTATCGGACGATAGTATGGCCTCGTCGGCCCCTAGCCGCACAGCATCCTCTAGCTTGCTCGTAGAGGTGGTGAAGACGCTAACATGCGCCCCTAGAGCCTTGGCTATCTTGATAGCGATATGCCCTAGCCCTCCGATACCCACGATACCGATACGCTTACCTGGGCCTGCCTGCCAATGCTTCAGAGGCGAGTAGACG
>JBHACB010000104.1:0-4378 GCA_041854325.1 Porphyromonas sp. | reverse complement strand
TTTTCACCCCTAGGGCTGACGCATTTTACCCCTAGGGTGAACGAGGCGTTCGCCCTAGGGGGGCCATCTCGTTCACCCTAGGCTTTTTGTAGAGAGCTGCACACGCTGTTCGCAGTCAGTCCACTACACTACTGTCTAGTATCATTACCGCACACGGCAGAGGCTATCACAGCGCACCCTCACGGCTGGGCGTACAGGGAAGCCATGGCAGGGGCGACACACTGTATGAAGGTATAGCGCACATCATAGCTGGGCCGTGAGGTGATGCGCGGTAGAGAGCGAACGGATTGTTTGCTTATCTTTGTAGACAAATTCATACTCAAGATACTAGATGGATAGTCCTCTCCTCAGCGAGATCATTAGGGAAAGCATTCCCATAGGGGCATGGATCGCTCTTGGTGTTAGTGCCCTGCTACTAATCGTCTCAGGATACATGTCATCGAGCGAAGTGGCATTCTTCTCCCTGCGCCCTAGCGAACTAGACCAAGTCAAGGATCATAGTCACCCCTCCGACGAGGCTCTCTTCTCTCTACTCAGCGATGCAGAGAGACTCTTGGCGACTATCCTCATCGGCAACAACATCGTCAATGTAGCCATCGTCGTACTCACGAGCTACAGCTTTGGTTACATCTTCGATTTCTCTTCGGCCGAGGTCTTGGGCTTTATCATACAGACCGTAGTACTAACCCTCTTGCTCTTGCTATTCGGGGAGATTATCCCCAAGGTCTATGCCCAGCGTGCTCCCCTGCGATTTAGTCGCTTCTCCGCCCCCTATATGGTAGGAGTAGTACGCGTGCTGCGTCCTTTCTCTAGTATATTGATGTACTCTACCAAACAGATCACAAGGCGTATGCAGCGCAAACGCTACGACATATCGGTAGACGACCTTAGCCAAGCCGTAGACCTACTAGGCGACAAGAGGCCCGAGGAGAAGGCTATCTTTGAGGAGATCATCAGCTTCTACTCCAAGACAGCCAGTGAGATCATGGTTCCCCGCATCGATATGGCCAATATCGACATCAGCTGGGACTATCACAAGGTACTGAGCTTCGCTCTGGAGTGTGGCTATTCGCGCATCCCCGTGTACGAGGACTCGCAAGACAACATCCGTGGGCTTATCTACGTCAAAGACCTAATCCCCTACAAGAACGAGGATAAAGACTTCGTCTGGACTCCTCTCATGCGCACAGCCTATTTCGTTCCCGAGAACAAACCTCTCGATGACCTACTTGAGGAGCTACGCATCAACAAGATACACATGGCCATAGTCGTCGACGAATATGGTGGCACGAGTGGGCTTATCACCATGGAGGACCTCCTAGAGGAGATAGTGGGCGACATCGCCGACGAGTACGACGAGGAGGAGCTACCCTACAAGCGACTGCCCGATGGTAGCTATCTCTTCGAGGCACGTACGCCCGTAGGCGATGTACAGAGGTATCTAGAGCTCGAGGAGGGTGCGCTAGGCCCATGTGAGGAGGAGGTAGACACCCTAGGGGGGCTATTCCTAGAGGTCAGGCAAGACCTCCCTCGTCGAGGCGATAGTGTGATAGCAGGCGAGTGGCGTCTACAGGTCGTGGAGCTGGAGCGCTTTCGCATTATCAGTATACAGATGAGCCCGCTCACCCGAGGACAAGGTACCTCGGCATAGGGGGCGCAGAGACACGAGGGTGGCTCTTCCGTATTTTTGAGAAATTTTTCACTTCCACGAGATATATACATCACTCTTATCTAGAGGAGGATTGGGTCGGGATGGATCTACCTCACCTCGACAATATACTCATCATAATCATATGGCAAACAGGCACTAACATCATTTATACAGATAGGCAGAATGATTGTCTGTGGGTGTGACAGGATATGAGAATTTTGTATAACTTTGGAGACAGTTTTGACACAAACTACATAACAAACATAGTAATAATAGAGCCCAATAATAACGACATACGGCAATGAAGATAATCAAAAGAGACCGCGCCGAGGAGGCCTTTGAGATCGCCAAGATCTCCAACGCCATTCGTCGCGCATTCGCAGCCACCGGTGAGCGCATGCCCGAGAAGGAGATCGCCAAGATCTGCAAAAATATCGCCACCGAGCTAGAGCCCAAGAGTGAAGTGGGCGTAGAGATGATACAAGACATGGTAGAGAATGCCCTCATGGCGGCAGGCTACTTCCGTGTAGCCAAGACCTACATCTTGTATCGCGAGAAGCGCAGCGAGTTCCGACAGATTATCAACAAGTTTTGCCAGACGATCTCGAGCAAGGAGATCATCTCAGCACTCAAGGATATACAGGCTTCGTTTCAGGACAAGGCCTACTCGCTCGACTTCCTCTATGCCAAGTATCAGGCATTCTACAAGGAGTCGGCCGATACGCTAGAGATCCTGACCAAGGCAGCTGTAGAGCTCATCACTCCCGAGGCCCCCAACTGGGAGTTCATTGCCTCACGTCTGCTCTTGATGCAGCTAGAGCGCACGATCTCGACCGAAGAGGACAAGCTGTATCTCGACTCATTCTACGGCAAGATCTCGTACCTCACGGATCAAGGGCTCTATGGTCGGTACATACTCGAGCACTATTCGCGAGCCGAGGTCGAGGAGCTGGGGCGCTATATCGACCCTTCGCGCGATCATCTGCTCACCTATAGCTCGCTACAGCTCGTCTCCAAGCGTTATCTCATTACGGACAATAGCCACGTGCCCCTAGAGCGCCCACAGGAGATGTTCATGGGTATCTCGATGCACCTAGCTATCCCCGAGCAGGCCAATCGTGTCATCTATGCCAAGAAGATATACGATACGCTTAGTCGCCTACAGGTAACGATGGCTACTCCCACGATGAGCAATGCCCGCAAGCCTCTTAGCCAGCTATCCAGCTGTTTTGAGGACGTGATGCCCGATAGCCTCACTGGCATATACCGTACGATAGACAACTTCGCTCAGGTATCCAAGTTTGGTGGTGGTATGGGTATCTACATGGGCAAGGTACGTGCTGTGGGCTCCGATATACGTGGCTTCAAGGGCGTAGCAGGCGGGGTGCTCAAGTGGATTAAGCTATGCAACGATACGGCAGTAGCGGTAGATCAGCTCGGAGTACGCCAAGGCTCTGTGGCGGTATATCTCGACATCTGGCATAGAGATATGCCCGAGTTCCTACAGATACGTACCAACAATGGCGATGATCGCATGAAGGCACACGATGTCTTCCCTGGGGTCTGTATCCCTGACCTCTTCTGGCGCCTAGTCAAGGAGGATATTGAAGCCAATTGGTACATGATGTGCCCACACGAGATCAAGTCAATCAAGGGATATTCGCTCGAAGACTACTGGGGCGAGGAGTGGGAGAAGCGCTATCACGACTGCGTCAATGAGCATCGTATCAGCAAGCGAGCCATCAAGGTCAAGGATATGGTGCGCCTCATCATCAAGAGTGCAGTAGAGACAGGAACTCCCTTCATCTTCAATCGCGATACCGTCAATCGCTACAACCCCAACAAGCACCAAGGCATCATCTACTGCTCCAACCTCTGCACCGAGATCGCGCAGAACCAAAGCGAGATCAAGGAGGGTAAGCTCACCGTACGCATAGAGAACGGTCGGGAGATCGTTACCAAGGAAACAGAGGCAGGCGACTTCGTAGTGTGCAACCTCGCATCGCTCGTCCTGGGCAACATCAATGTAGACGACAAGGAAGAGCTACGCGATGTGATACATACCATAGTGCGTGCGCTCGACAACGTAATAGACCTCAACTTCTACCCCATCCCCTACGCTGAGATCACCAACCTCAAGATGCGCCCTATAGGCCTAGGTACTAGCGGCTATCATCACTTGCTGGCCAAGAAGGGCATCAAGTGGGAGAGCACGGAGCACCTCGACTACATGGACAAGCTCTATGAGAGCATCAACTACTATGCGATCGAGGCCTCTAGCCTCCTAGCTTCGGAGAAGGGAGCCTATCTGCGCTTCCCTGGTAGCGATTGGCAGACGGGCGACTACTTCCGCCTACGCCACTACGAGTCGCCCGAGTGGAAACGTCTATCGGCCGATGTGGCTCGCAATGGTATGCGCAACTCATACCTACTAGCTATAGCCCCCACCTCATCGACCTCTATTATTGCTGGTACTACGGCTGGTATCGACCCTGTAATGAACCGCTACTTCCTAGAGGAGAAGAAAGGCAACATCATACCCCGTGTGGCTCCTCAGCTCAACGACAACACTTTCTGGCTCTACAAGACAGCACATCAGATCGAGCAGGAGTGGGTGGTGGATGCAGCAGGCGTACGCCAGCGCCATCTAGACCAGTCGCAGTCGGTCAATCTCTTCATCACCCACGACTACAGCTTCCGTCGTATCCTCGACCTATATCTTAGGTC
>JBHACB010000103.1:0-9951 GCA_041854325.1 Porphyromonas sp. | reverse complement strand
TAGGAATCGATTCTCCACAAGAATCGGAGGAGTCTTGGGGCCAGGTCCTCGCAGGACTAGAAAGTTGTTGGATGCCGAATGATTAAAATTAAACCAATCGCCTGCCCGAGTTCTATTCCTTGGTGTTTTGGGACTACGCAATGGCTTGGCGTGTAAATAATACGCCTCCCCCGAGACTGCTGGGATGGGAATACGATCTTGATTACTAAGGTGAACCGTATCCAGAGAATAAGTTTGTGCCGAGAGGCTCACACAGCACAACAGGGGTAGAGCTATTACCCAAAGTAAACTTCTAGTGGCCATTTCCTTTTGTCTTTTATAGTTTCTTACGTAAGATATCTCTAAGTTCTTCGTCTAGGTTTGTTTCGGACTGCAATCGAAACGACAAACCCGAAACAAACTTCACAGCAGACTAGTGCCCGTCGTACGCATTGGGGTGATTGTAGTCGTAGTAGATCATTAGCACGATGCGATACTTGTAGTAACCCTTGCGCTCGTTGTCGTAGGCTACGACGTACAAGTTCGGGTGTTGCCAGCGGTAAAGCTCTCCAGGCCCCCTCCAAACATCTCGATGGACTTCAAGTCTGTAGGGCGCAATCACCTTTCTGACCTGAGAGATTGTTGAAAAATTAATCTTGCTGTATTCTTCTTTCGACATAAACTCCCCATTTCCTTTGTAATAAAAATGATAGAATTGTTCTGAAGAGATACGTCCCGTATACTGAAATCGATTTTCCATAAGGATTGGAGGATAACTCATCCCATTTCGAATAAGCAGGTTGCTGGATGCCGAATAATTAAGATCAAACCAATCCCCAGGCCGAGTTTTATTCCCTGGAGTTTTGGGGCTACGCAATGGCTTAGCGTGTAAATAATAAGCCTCCCCAGAGACTTCTGGGATGGGAATACGATCTCGATCACTAAGGTGAACCGTATCCAGAGAATAAGTTTGTGCCGAGAGGCTCACACAGCACAACAGGGGTAGAACAATTACCCAAAGCAAACTTCGAGTGGCCATATCCTTTTGTCTTTTATAGTTCCTTCGCAAGATATTTCTAAGTTCTTCGTCTCGGTTTGTTTCGGACTGCAATCGAAACGACAAGCCCTAAACAAACTTCACCGCAAACTAGTGATAGCTGTAGGCCTTCGGATGATTATAATCTTTATAAATCGTTAGCCCAATACGATACTTGCAGTAACCCTTGCTTTCGGCATCATAAGACACGACATATAGATTGGGGTACTGCCAGCGGTAAAGCTCTCCGAGCTCACCAAAGATATCATCTGAGAGCGTCAGCCTATAGGGACTGATGGCTCTGCGTACTGTCTCTATGGTAGAGAAGCGAATTTGCCCGAACTGCTCTTGACTTATGAGCTCACCTGTCCCTTTGTAATAAAAGGTGTAGTACCGCTGTTTGGATACGTTTACAGTGTATTCGAAGCAGTTTTCCATAATGATATCATCCTTTCTGACTCCCATCCCATGGAGGCGATTTTCTTGTTTCGAATAGTCGAAATTCACCCAGTCTTTAGGACGCATTTTAGTCCCAGAGGTCTTAGGAGAACGCAGAGGCGAAGCATACAGGTAAATAGGCTTCCCACTCTGAGATGGAATCGCCACTCGGTCGTATCGGCCTATGACCAAAGTGTCTGCAGGAAAGCTCTGCGCCTGTAGTGAATAGGAGAAGCTTAGAAAAATGAATATGGGTGATAATATTTTCAGTATGTTCATTATTTCTTCGTCTTATAGTCGCTCATGATCTTTTGATAATCTCGCTTGAGGTTGTTCTCTAACTTCGTCCACGCATCTGTGTGATGAAGCCTCGACCACAAAAGGGCTTGATAGACCTCTCTTTTTCTCTTGGGTAAGGCCTCCCGAAGAGCATCCTTCCGCCAGCTGCTCTAGGCTCAGAGCTGTAATTCTTTGTTTCATAACGATCAGATAATTCACCTTGAAGCTATTCTGTTTGATAGGGCAAAGCTAGAGAAAATGTATGAGACTTGCACATTTGTATAAGCAGACCTTGAGCGCAATGTCGTAGTTCTCGCTTAAGTTCTTGATCCTTATGGCTGTATCTCCACAGTCGCGAGATGTATTGGTGCCCTGAGGAGCTCCTCGACTCTGCGAGCACATCCCACGGATAGGGGCGACACTTGTCCGTGGGATGTAGGTCGGGAGGAGGGTGGAGGGAGAGTTGTGTATCTAGCGGAGAATGCGTACCTTTGTGCCCGCAAGCAATGAAGCGTGCAAGATAAATATTTGAGTTTTAATGGCAACTAAGATTAGATTGCAGAGACACGGTCGTAAGGCATATGCCTTCTACAAGATCGTCGTTGCAGACAGTAGAGCGCCACGAGATGGCAAGTTTATTGAGAAGATTGGTACGTACAACCCCAACACCAATCCTGCCACAGTAGATTTGAATTTCGAGCGCGCCCTTTATTGGCTTAACACTGGTGCTCAGCCTACTGACACGGCTCGCAACATCCTCTCTCGCGAGGGGGTTCTCCTAATGAAGCACCTACAGGGTGGTATCAAGAAGGGGGCATTCGACCAGCAGGCTGCCGAAGCTAAGTTTGAAGCGTGGACCAAGAAGCGCGACGAAGAGCTAGGCAACATCCGTGCCAGCCTCAAGCAGGCTAAGGTAAGTGCTGCCAAGGCCGCTTTTGAAGCTGAGCAGGCCGCCAACAAGGCCAAGGCCGCTGAGGTAGCAGAGAAGAGAAAGGCTGCTGCTGAGGCCGAGGCTGCCGCTCAGGCCGAAGAGGCACCAGCTGCCACAGAAGAAGCAACAGAAGAAGCCGCAGCCGAGTAGTCTCACTACGATAGCTCCGCTGTGTATGCAGTACATAGAGACGAACATGTGATACCCATGAGGGTAGAGCGTGTTCGTCTCTTGTCATGTAGCCTTTCCCTAGGGGATGTATGCCCTAGTGTAACGATCATGTAACATCAAGCACTTATCTTTGTATCACAATAGCGGGATAAGAGTATCAACGTCATTCATTATTATCAATAGTTACTTATGAAGAAATTTCTACTTCGCCTATTCGTCGCTATCCTCGCCCTCGGCTCTATAGCACAGGCGCAGGTAACGACCTCGAGCATCAATGGTACCGTCCTCGACAAGGGTACCAAGGAGGAGCTCGCAGGGGCATCGGTAGTAGCCAAGCACCTCCCTACGGGTACGGTGTATGGGGTGGCTGCCAACGCCAAGGGGAACTTCCTCCTACAGGGTCTGCGCCCTGGTGGCCCCTATACGATCGAGGTGTCGTACATTGGCTATCGCACGGCCAAGATCGATAACGTTACGCTAGCCCTCGGTGAGACGGAGACGCTGACGGTATCGCTCGAGGACGATATGCAGTCGCTCGGCACAGTGGTCGTTACGGCTCAGAGGGGCTCTAGCTTCAATGCTACGCGTACGGGGGCTGGCTCTAGCTTCAACCGCAGTGCTATCGACCGCACACCCAGCGTGAGCCGTAGCATCTTCGACATCGCCAAGCTAACGCCACAGGCCAATAGTGGTGCTGGTGGTACATCGTTTGCTGGTAGTAGCAACAAGTACAACAGCTTCCAGATCGATGGTACGGTGAACAACGACGTCTTCGGTCTCTCTAGCTCGGGCACCAATGGTGGCCAGACGGGTACTACGCCCATCTCTCTAGAGGCTATCGAAGCCGTACAGGTGGTGATAGCCCCCTTTGACGTACGCCAGGGTGGCTTCACTGGTGGCGGTATCAATGCGATTACCAAGAGTGGTAGCAACAAGTTCGCAGGCTCGCTCTACGACTACTACTACAACCAAGACTTCTTCGGCACGACAGCGGGCAAGAACGTGGCCGACCGCAAGAAGCTCAGCGATCAGTACAGCAATACGGTAGGCTTCACCCTCGGGGGCCCTATCGTCAAGGACAAGCTCTTCTTCTTCGTCAATGGTGAGTACGTCAAGCAGAGCTACCCTGCCGAGTCGTACATCGACCGTGCCAACTCTGTGATCACTCGCGATATGGCCGAGTCGATACTCACTCGCCTCAATGCCCTACAGCCTGGCTACACCAGTGGTGGCTATGGCTCGCGCGATGTCCCTACTACTAGCTACAAGGCCCTAGCACGTATCGACTGGAATATCAACGAGGCTCATCGACTCAACCTGCGCTACAGCTTCGTGAATGCCAAGCGTCTTATCTTCGCCAATACGGCCTCGACGCTCAACTTCCTCGACCGTGGCTACACGATGAATAGCCAGACGCACTCTATGGTGGCTGAGCTCAACTCGCGCTTTAGCTCTACGGTAAACAACGAGTTTCGTATGGGCTACAACCGCATCCGCGACTTCCGTCAGCCCGAGGGGGTAGCTCCTAGCATTCAGATCCGTCTAGGCAACAACAACTTCATCAACGTAGGGGGCGAGCCCAACTCTGTCGCCAATCAGCTCGATCAGGACATCTATACCCTGACCAACAACCTGACGCTATCGCTCGGCAACCACAACGTAACGATCGGTACGCACAACGAGCTCTTCGACATCTACAACCTCTACATCACCAACTTCGCTGGGGCCTACGACTACAACAGCCTCAACGACTTCCTGACCGGTGCTGCGCCTCGTGAATACAACTATTCGTACGCCATCGAGAGCATCACGGGTACACGTCGCTGGGGGCCACGCTTCAAGGCCGCCCAGCTAGCCCTCTATGCTCAAGACGAGTGGAAGGCTACCGACAACCTACGCATCACCTACGGTCTGCGTGCCGATATGCCCGTATTCCTCGATGACCCTCGTGCCAACGACTACTTCAACTCTAGTGCCCTCGCTACCAAGCATGGTGTGCAAAACCACACTATGCCCAAGACGCGCATCCTGTGGTCGCCCCGTATCGGCTTCCGCTATACGCTGGACGAGACGCGCAATGAGCTGATCCGTGGTGGTATCGGCGTCTTCACGGGGCGTGTGCCATTCGTGTGGATAGGCAACGTGTTTGGCAATACGGGCGTAGAGTTTGGCCGTACGCGCGTTACGGACTTCTCCAAGCATCCTAACTTCGCCTTCAGCCTAGACCCCGATAAGCAGTATCTCGACCCCAATGCTTCTCGCCCTACGAGTATGATCGCTATGGTGGACAAGGACTTCCGCTATCCACAGATCGTGCGTACCAACCTCGCCTTCGAGACGACACTACCAGGTGGCATCCGCGCTACGCTCGAGGGGGTATTCTCCAAGACGCTCAACAATATTCGCTATCGCAACCTCATGGTAGAGCAGGCCGGTACTACCTACGACCATGGTCAGGTGGAGCGTCCTCTGCAGAAGACTCTCGCTACCAATGCGACCAACCCCTACACCTACCTGATCATGCTCGAGAATACCAACAAGGGCTTCAGCTACAACTTCACCGCCCAGCTCTCCAAGAGCTTCGACTTCGGTCTCAATGCCTCTGTGGCCTACACCTATGGTAAGGCCATGTCGGCACACGATGGTGGTAGCTCGCAGGCTCAGAGTGCTTGGAGATACAACTATATCTTCGCCGACCCCAATGGCGAGGAGATGTTCTACTCCAACTTTGACCTCCGCCACCGCATCGTCGCTACTGCCAACTACCGCGTGGAGTATGGCAAGCACTTCGCTACGACGATAGGCCTAGTGTACAATGGCCAGAGCGGATCGCGCTACAACATCCTCTACAATGGCGATATCAACCACGATGGCCAGTTTGGCAACGACCTGCTCTACGTGCCCACGAGTGCAGATATAGCCAACATGCGCTTCGCCGACATTACGGAGCGTGTCAATGGCGTCAATGTAGTCCGGGTAGCAGCCTCTACAATGCCAGCAGCCCTCGATGCTTACCTAGCAGCGCACCCACAGCTCAGCCAGATCCGTGGACAGGTAGCACCTCGCAACGGCTTCACGATGCCCTTCTCGCACAAGTTTGATTTGCACTTTGCTCAGGACTTCTACCTCAACGTAGGTGGTCGTCGCCATACCCTACAGCTCAATGCCGACATCATCAACGTGGGCAACCTCATCAATCGCTCTTGGGGTATATCGCATAGCATGAACAACTTCAACTATCAGCTCCTAGGCTACAACAAGGCCAACGACACCTACACCTTCGATACCGCTACGTCGCAGACGCTGTGGTACGAGGCCGACATCGCTTCGCGCTGGCAGGCTCAGGTAGGTATCAAGTACATCTTCTAGGGCGGTAAGCCTCCATACAGAATGAGATCGGCGACACCACATGGTGTCGCCGATCTCATTCTGTATGGAGGCCCTTATATAGCCTAGTGCTGACGGATGCGATCGTCAAAGGCGGTAAGGGCAGCCTTGGCACCCTCGCCCATGGCGATGACTATCTGTTTGTAGGGCACAGTAGAGCAGTCGCCTGCGGCATAGATGCCCTCCACGGAGGTACGGCAACGCTCGTCGATGACGATCTCGCCCATGCGGTTGCGCTCTACGAGGCCGTCGAAGACCTGAGTATTGGGCGCAAGGCCTATCTGTACGAAGACGCCATCGACAGCGAGGTCGAAGGCTGGGCTACCATCGCGAGGAGCTATCTTGAGGCTCGTTATCTTGCTACCATCACCGACCACTTCCTGAGTGGCTACACTCTTGTGCACCGATACGTTGGGTAGAGAGGCGAGCTTGTCCTGTAGCACGGTGTCGGCCTTGAGCGTATCCATAAACTCTAGCACCGTTACGCTCTTGCAGATGCCTGCTAGGTCGATAGCGGCCTCTATGCCCGAGTTGCCACCGCCTACTACGGCAATGTCCTTGCCCTTGAAGAAAGGCCCATCGCAGTGTGGGCAGAAGGCAACGCCTCGGCCGATGTGTTCGGCCTCGCCAGGTACGCCCAGTCTGCGCCATGCAGCTCCTGTGGCGATGATGATCTGGGGAGCTACGAGCGTTTCGCCTAGCGAGGTGCGTACCTCCTTGAGGCCGCCGACGATCTCTACCTGCTCTACCTTGCGCTGGTCGAGGATGTCGATGGTGTATTCGCTAGCGTGCTTGCGCAGATCGGCAGCGAGCTGTGTGCCGGTAGTGTGAGGTACGGAGGGGATGTTTTCGATGCCTGTTGTCTCGTTTACCTGCCCACCGATACGCTCTGCTACGAGGGCTACCTTGAGCCCCTTGCGTGCAGAGTAGATGGCCGAGGCTGTCCCCGCAGGTCCTGCCCCTATCACTACGAGGTCGTACTCCTTGCGCACAGCGACGCGCTGGCTCTCCTCGAGGCCTACGCGCTGCTCTAGCTTCACGAGGAGCTCACCGAGGGAGCCCTGCCCGATGTGCAGTACTTCATCGCCTAGGTACACGGTAGGTACGGCCGATATGTTGCGCGCCTCTACTTCGCTCTGATAGAGGGCGCCATCGACCATCTCATGCTCTACGCCTTCGCCAGCGACCAGGGCGATGAGGTTGAGGCTCTGCACGACCTCGGGGCAGTTGGTGCAGGTGAGGGAGACGTAGGTGGTCAGCTTGAGGGGACGCTTGAGGGCCTTGATCTTGCCTAGCACCACATCGTCGGGGAGGTTTTTGCCTTTGCCGTCGGCATTGTAGACGGCTAGTATGAGGCTGGTGAACTCGTGCCCAGAGGGAATGCCGCGGAAGCTAACGCCCGTGGGCACTCCGCCACGTAGTAGCTCGAGCCCGATCTGCCCGCCCTCGATGATCTCTGCGCTGAGGCGAGGGCTGGTGGAGGCGAAGTCGAGGGTCATATCCTTGAGCCCTTGGCCATGCTGGTCGGGGGTAATGGTGGCACGTAGTGTATAGTCGCCCTCGAGCGAGGCGAAGATGCTACGTAGCTGGTCGAGAATGGATTGTTCTAGTTTCATAATGGTAGCTATCTGTGGCTGTCAAATGGTGAGGATACAATGAGGGCAAGGGGGCGGAGGCTATGCCACACGATCCCCCTTGCCCTATCGCTCGTCTTGGCGAGTAGGCGATCGACTTAGATCTTACCTACTAGGTCGATGCTGGGCTTGAGGGTAGCGTCGCCTTCCTTCCACTTGGCAGGGCACACCTGACCTGGGTGTTCGTAGACGAACTTGGCTGCCTTGATCTTGCGCAGGAGCTCCTGTGCATCACGACCGATACCATTGTCGTGGATCTCAGCGATCTTCACCAGACCCTCGGGGTTGATGAGGAACGTACCACGATAGGCCTGACCAGCCTCCTCAATCATCACACCGAAGGCGCGTGAGAGGTCAAACTTCATGTCGGCCAGCATAGGGTACTGTACCTTCTTGATAGCGTCGCTCGTGTCGGCCCAAGCCTTGTGAACGAAGTGTGAGTCGGTGCTCACAGAGTAGATCTCTACGCCGAGCTGCTGAAACTCTGCATAGTTGTCTGCTAGGTCAGCAAGCTCTGTAGGACACACGAACGTGAAGTCGCCAGGGTAGAAGAAGAAGACGCTCCACTTGCCCTTGAGGTCGTCACTGCTCACCTCAAAGAAGCCCTTGCCTTGCTGGAAGGCCTGTACCTTAAACTCGGGTAGGTTGCTGTTGATAATACTCATTGTCTTAATATTTTTACGTTGGATTACTCTTTTGCACTGCAAAGATAGAGGGAATAAATGCACTCGCCAATAGACTCTGCCAATCTAACGATTAGCTTTGTCTATCATAGTGCTCGCAAGGCTGTAGCCACGGGCATCCTTGCGCAGTACCCCCTCCTCGACGAGCTCCGAGAGCAGACGTGCTAGTGAGGGGCGGGCCACTCCCAGCATTAGGGCTAGATCCTCCTGCTTGCCTATGGTGCCGTGCGTGCGCATATAGCCGAGTAGCCTGTCGCGTAGGCTCTGTAGAGTCAGGGCACTGATCTTCTGCGAGAGGAAGTGGCTCCTATCTGAGATGATCTGTAGGAAGCGGCGCATCACGGCCGTGTGCCGACCCATGAAGCCTAGTAGGTACTCGCGGTCGATACTCCATATCTCCACGGGGGTGGTCGCCTCGACCGATACGGGGAACTTGTTGTCGGTGCAGTAGACGAAGGCCGCAGCGAGTAGGTCGGGGGCTGCCAGCTCGTCCATCGTTAGACGCTTGCCCTCGGGGCTGATCATCTGTGCCCGCACCGAGCCTCGGGTTAGGACGAGGAGGCTCTTGACGCGCGCGCCCTGCATGGCGATGAGCTCGCCAGTGTCGTACGTACGCACACGCCCCGGAGCATACCTGAGTAGCTCGTCTAGAGCCTCGTCGCTGGCCTCTGCGAAGAGTGCAATACGCCTAATATCCCCTATCAGCATGGTGGTCGTTGTCGCTTTCTCACAAAGATACCTCTTTTGCCCCATTCGTACAATCCTCGCTACCTGCTATTCGACACCCCTAGGGTGAACGGGGCGAACACCCTAGACCTAACGCCTCGTTCACCCTAGGCCTAACGTCACGATGCTCTAGGGTGATTTCGATGCCGACGTTGCCTCATGGCTACGGAGGGTGTATGTACCCCCTAGAGGGTATGGTGCTATGGAGGTAGCCTATTATACTTTTTTGTATTTCTGCCAGCTCTACCCGTTGGATGTTTTACACTTTTGAGGGTCCTCTGTGTCGATGTTTGTTGGTGTTTGTGTAATATATAGGCTGTTATTCGTCTTGTTGATTTGGCTATACTTGTGTTGTATTTAATAGAATTGTATATATATGTGTGTGTAAATGTGGTGTTGTAATTGTATTTATAGGGAACAGGTGCTTATGAATATTCTATATATCTATTTGTGTAGTATCTAGTGTAATAAATTTAAGTGTATGATATCGGCCTGTATGAGGCATATAGGCAAGGAATATCTATGCGACAGGATAGTCTGATATGATCTGCTATTATGAATTATATGTTGTATGATATATATGGTTGTGTCTATATATGGAGGATGATTGCCCTATATCAAGCGCAAAAAATCATCAACATTATACTCTATTTGCATCTCTATGTAAAAATATATTTCTAACTTTGC
>JBHACB010000102.1:0-25294 GCA_041854325.1 Porphyromonas sp. | reverse complement strand
TGAACGAGGCGGACACCCTAGACCTAACGAACGGCAGGCCTAGGGCGAACGAGGCGAACACCCTAGGGGTGCATCGGGAGAGGTGCGAGAGCATCGGCACGCGGAAGTGTCGCCGAAGCTGTGTACCTTTGTGCTAGACTAAGGTAGACTTGACCAATATGAGTACTAACAAACGTATATGGAGCCTCCTGCTCCTAGCCCTACTGGGGCTGATGACCTCCTGCTCGAGCGAGCGGATCGAGATCCGCATCCTGCACACGACAGACGTGCACGGCAACCTCTTCCCCTACGACTACATCAACGACCGCCCTGGCACAGGTAGCATGGCACGGCTGAGCTCCTTCGTACGCCAAGCACGTAGTCAGACGCCAAGCCTGCTCCTGCTCGATGGTGGCGATATGCTCCAAGGCGAGCCGATCAACTACTACAGCAACTATATCGACTCGACCGATCGGCCCAATGCTGTCGTGGCGGCGATGAACTTCCTCCGCTACGATGCAGCCACTATCGGCAACCACGACATCGAGCCTGGTGCCAAGGTCTACGACCGCTTCGTGCGCGATGCTAGCTTCCCCATACTCGGGGCCAATGCCATACGGCGCGACAATGGCGAGCCCTACTTCACCCCCTACGTGGTGCGTGAGGTAGAGGGTGCCAAGGTCGTCATCCTTGGGCTTACCACACCAGCCATCCCCCAGTGGCTCCCCGAGCACCTATGGAGCCAAATGCGCTTCGTAGACCTCATAGAGAGTGCACAGACGTGGGTACCCAAGCTCCTCGAGCAGGAACGCCCCGACCTGCTGATAGCCCTCATCCACTCGGGTCTCGTGAATAACAACGACGACTACCTCGAGAATGCAGGCGAACGCCTCGCCCACGAGGTGCCAGGCATAGACCTCATCCTCATGGGGCACGACCACCGACAGACCATGCAGTGGGTGAAGCGTAGCCCTACCGATAGCGTCCTGCTCCTCAACCCTGCCAATCACCTCGACCGCGTGGGCGACCTCCGCATTAGCCTAGAGCGTAGCGGTGGGCGTGTAGTACGCAAGCAGATCACGGCCAGCTTTGTGGAGCTCGAGGCCTACGAGCCCGACCAAGCATTTGTCAACGCCCTAGCTCCATACGAGCAGGGGGTGCGTACCTTCCTCGACCAGCGCATAGGGCTCATCGACCGTGGTGTCGTGGCTCGTGATGCCCTCTTCGGCCCCACACCCTATATGGACGTGCTACACCGCATGCAGCTAGCTACCGTAGGGGCCGAGGTGTCGTTTGCCGCCCCCCTTAGCCTCGGAGCCGAGCTCCCTGCTGGCGACCTCTATGTGCGCGACCTCTTCAAGTGGTGCCCCTTCTCCAACTATCTCTACGCCATGGAGCTCACAGGGGCCGAGATCAAGGGCTACCTCGAGCACTCGTACGCTGGCTGGACGGCACAGATGACCTCGCGCGAGGATCACCTGCTCAACCTCCGCCCCGATGCCAAGCCCGAGGACCGCTACAAGACGGCCGTCCCTACCTACAACTATAGTGCAGCCCAAGGTATCGACTACACGGTAGACGTTACCAAGCCCATTGGTCAGCGCGTCAGCATCTCGCAGATGTCTAGTGGCGAGCCCTTCGTCCTCGACCGCAAGTATCGCTGTGCTATCAATAGCTACCGTGCAGGCGGGGCAGGCGGTATGCTCACCGTAGGGGCAGGTATCCCCAAGGAGGAGCTGACGCGCCGCATCCTCATGGCATCCGAGCACGACCAGCTCTACAGCCTCATGCGCTTCTTCGAGACCAAGGGTATCGTGTCGCCCACCGACCCGGCCAACTGGTCGTTCGTCCCCGTAGCTTGGGCACGTGAGGGCGAGCAGCGCGATAGGGCATTCCTCTTCGGTCAGTAACCTCCAAGTAGCATCATCATGAACCTACAGCAGCTAGAGTATATCATCGCCCTAGGTGAGCATCGACACTTCGGGCATGCCGCCGAGCACTGCAACGTCTCCCAGCCCACCCTCAGCACCATGGTGCAGAAGCTCGAGGAGGAGCTCGGGGCCAAGCTCTTCGATAGGTCGCGCGCCTCCGTAACGCCCACCCCCGTAGGCGAGCGTATCATCGCTCAGGCTAGCGTGATACTACGGCAGACCTCGGTGCTGAGCGAGATCATATCCGACGAGAAGACCAACCTCAGCGGTAGCGTTACCATCTCGATGCTCCCCACCATAGCCCCCTACCTACTACCGCGCCTCAGCGAAGCCCTCGAGCGCGAGCTCCCCGACCTCAGCATTAGCTTCTGCGAGCTCAAGACCTCAACGAGCATCGAGAGCCTACTGAGCGGACAGGTCGATATAGCTATCATCGCCTCGGACGAGGGCGTAGAGGGCACTACGATGCGCCCCGTCTTCTACGAGGAGTTCCTCGGCTATGTAGCCAAGACGCACCCGCTACACCAAGAGAAGCATGTGCGCTCGAGCGAGGTAGATCCTACCCAGCTATGGCTACTCGACGAGGGGCACTGCTTCCGCGATCAGCTCCTGCGCTTCTGCCAGCTCAGGCGCGATGCACAGCCCAAGCACAGCTACCGCCGAGGTAGCCTCGAGACCTTCATGCACATGGTAGAGCGTGGGCAGGGGATGACCTTCATCCCCGAGCTAAGCCTCGATATGCTCAATGGCGAGCATCGCGACCTCGTGCGCCCCTTCGCTATCCCCCGTCCCTGTCGCCTCGTAGGTCTATGCACGCGGAGCGACTACGCTCGTGTGGCCTTGGTCAACAAGTTTGCCGACCTCATACGCTCGGTAGTCCCCGAGCGTATGCACCGCCTACAGCCTACCCAGCACCTCGCCTAGCCTACCCTCCCTATAGACGCGCCCACCGCCAGAGCTACATAGCTCTGGCGGTGGGCGCACTGCATCGCGACAGCCTAGGTACCCGGAGCGGGGCTCGAACCCGCACAGCCAAACTGGCCAAGGGATTTTAAGTCCCTCGTGTCTACCATTCCACCATCCGGGCAGCGGTACTGCTATCGCGGCTACAAAAGTACGTATTATTTGCCAACTACCAACACGCACTACAGCCCCCCAACCACGTGGCCAAACGCACCACAGCCCGGCACAGCACCCATGGGTGCTGTGCCGGGCTGGTGTATGGTAGCTAGCTAGCCTAGCAGGAAGTGCGATAGCCTACCGACGATCTCATCGACACAGCGGTCTAGGTCGTCGTTGGTGATACAGCAGTCGAAGCTAGAGGCATACGTCAGCTCTCGCTCGGCCTTGGCTAGACGCTCCTCGATGAGCTCGGGGCTATCGGTAGATCGCCCCTCGAGCCTACGCCGTAGCTCCTCGAGGCTAGGGGGTACGATGAAGAGGCTTAGGGCACGCTCGTCATAGTGTCGCTTGATGTTGACCCCGCCGACACAGTCGACGTCGAGGATCACATTGTCGCCCCCATCGAGGCGACGATCTACCTCGCTACGCAGAGTGCCGTAGTACTTGCCATCGTAGACCTCCTCCCACTCTAGGAAATCACCAGCCTCGATATGCTGGCGAAACTCCTCGGGCGAGAAGAAGTAATACTCCACCCCGTGCTGCTCTGCTCCTCGTGGCGCGCGGCTCGTGGCCGATACCGAGAAGTGTAGCCCTAGCTCGGGGTGCTCACGCATCACACGCCCTATGATCGTACTCTTGCCCGTGCCCGAGGGTGCTGAGATAACGACTACCTTGGCCATAACCTCTACCTACTTGAGCCCTTCCTTGATCTTGTCTGCGATGATGCCAGAGAGCTCCTCAGAGAGCTCGGGGTTGTCCTGTAGGAGCACCTTGACGGCATCGCGTCCCTGGCCGAGCTTGGTGTCGCCGTAGCTGTACCACGAGCCACTCTTCTTGATGACGTTGTACTCGACACCGAGGTCTACGATCTCGCCCGAGCGCGAGATGCCCTCGCCGTACATGATGTCAAACTCGGCCTTGCGAAAGGGGGGAGCGACCTTGTTCTTCACCACCTTGACCTTCGTCAGGTTGCCGAGCTGTTCCTCGCCCTCCTTGATAGGTGCACCCTTGCATATATCAATGCGCACCGAGGCATAGAACTTGAGAGCATTACCCCCAGTCGTCGTCTCTGGGCTACCGAAGCTCACACCGATCTTCTCACGCAGCTGGTTGATGAAGATGCAGGTCGTGTTGCTCTTGCTCACCGCTCCAGTTATCTTGCGTAGGGCTTGCGACATGAGGCGTGCGTGTAGACCGACGTTGTTGTCGCCCATATCGCCCTCGATCTCCTTCTTGGGCGTGAGGGCCGCCACCGAGTCCACGATCACGAGGTCTACAGCATTGGAGCGAATGAGCTGCTCTGCTATATCGAGAGCCTGCTCACCATTGTCGGGCTGCGCTATCCATAGCTGATTGACGTCTACACCCAGCTTGACGGCATAGCTAGGGTCGAAGGCGTGCTCGGCATCGATGATAGCGGCGATACCTCCGGTACGCTGTACCTCGGCGATGGCGTGAATGGCGAGCGTCGTCTTACCCGACGACTCGGGGCCGTAGATCTCCACGATACGTCCACGGGGATAGCCCCCCACACCTAGCGCCACGTCGAGCCCCAGCGAACCGGTTGGGATTACCCCGATAGCCTCCACTGGCTGTGCGCCCATGTTCATGATAGCCCCCTTGCCGTGAAGCTTCTCGATGTTGGCCATGGCCGACTGTAGGGCCTTGAGCTTGTGCTCCTTGTCGCTACCCTTGAGGTCTGCGATCTGCTTGTCTTTATCTTCTTTCATTGTGTATATAGTCGTTGCTTGGTTTGCTTACGATGGTTTGCTGGTGCCACGCACTAGGGCGAGGATCTGCTGGTGATGGTCTCGGGTCGATACGGCTTTGCCTCGCACAATGTGCTCGATGCGCGCATCAGGGCCTATGACGAAGCTCGTGCGCTCGGTACCCATATACTTGCGCCCATAGAGGCTCTTCTCTACCCACACTCCGAAGGTCTGGTTGAGCACCATATCGGTATCGGCTATTAGGCGGAAAGGCAAGCTATGCCCCGCTATGAAACGCTGATGCGAGCGGGCACTATCGCGGCTAACACCCACGATCTCGAGCCCTGCAGCACGCAGATCGGCATAGCCATCGCGTAGGCTACAGGCCTGAGCGGTGCAGCCAGCAGTATTGTCTTTGGGGTAGAAATAGAGCAAGACGCGTCGCCCAGGATAGTCCGACAGGCGCACCTCTCGTCCATCCTGATCTAGCCCTAGCAGGTCGTCTACCCGATCTCCTATATTCATTTGGCTTGCGGAGTATTATGTTGCTTATACCTCTGTATTACCGAGGCTCTAGCGCAGAGCCCCGACTACGTCTCGACAAAGTTAATAAATTATAGGGCTCATCCGCCAAAAAGCATCAATAGATGTGCGATATGCTACCTGTGAAGAGATAGATCACCCGATCATACAGAACAAATCGTCCGCATGTTTGTTTATAGGGCAAGATGAAAAAGAGACATATATAATGGGATACAAAGAGGACGCTGAGCGGATAGCCTACATCCGACCAGAGGTGTATATGCTTACCCTAAGGGGTGGACACATATTCTCATCGCTGTCGATCATGGCAGAGGAGGCCTATCTAGACGAGCTAGAGGAGCAAGGAGAGCTATAGAGAGGTAGAGGAACAGAACAAACCACAGAAGATGAAACACAAATACTATATATGGCCCCTAGTGGCACTATCCCTAGCCCTAGGTGGATGCAAGCGTGATGACAACTGGTCGGAAGAGGTACAGACCGAGACAGCGAGCAAGAAGGAGTTTAAGGTCCTATCCGTTCGCTCGTACGAGGAGGGGCGAGCCGTGTCGCTTAGCCTCGACTTGAGCTTCGAGGACGATGCCCTGCGTAGCCTCCAGTACAGCGAAGATGCCACCACAGGGGCTCTGAGCTCGGTAGCTGTGGGCGACACAGAGCGGGTACACCTATTCCTGCGTCGCGATGGCGATGCCTCGACGACTACCATGGCCACGCTGACGTGGCAGGGACGCACAGGCAATCGCCTCACCCTACCCTCCGTCATGGTCAATCTGCCACAGGGGGTAGACGTCAATCCTGGAGAGACCTGGCACGTGGCGGCCGTACTGGGTGGCGAGCTAGATGCCTCTACGGGCAAGATAGCCCTAGGCAAGGGGCGCGATGCCAATGGTCGCCTACCTCTACAGGCCGGCAACATAGTCGATATGCCGTATAGCTTCGGCTGGCAACAGCTCTCTATCGATGGCCAAAACAAGGCTCACATCCCACTGACTGCATTTCGTCCGCTGGGGGCGATGCTTCGTCTACAGTTCTATAGCGACATGATAGACGACTACGATGCCTCCTACCTAGAGATGAGCTCCAACGCTCTGCGTGCCTCGGGCACTCTCGACATCCTCTCCACGAGTGGCAACCAAGCCGTACCCATATGGGAGCCCGAGCAGGCAGAGTCTGCTACCCCTGTGAGCTGGGTCTACAGCCTAGGAGGATCGGGCAAGGCTCTGACGCTACCAGCAGGTAAGGGCTGGAGTACCGAGCGCACGATATTCGTGTGGGCCATGCCTACGTCTATCGACGCAAGCGCCACGAAGACGAGCATCTCCCTAGGTGTACGCAACACAGCTCTGCCTAGTGCCCCCGAGCTCCAAGCCACCACCTACACCAAGCAGGGGCACCGCGCACTCAAGAGCGGTAGCACCTATCGCCTATCCAACGTGCTCACGAGCGAGCCTCTCATCTCCGAGATCTACTACCAGTACGTGCCCAGAGCTATCAATACAGAGGCTCCCACGGCCAATAGAAACTACTCCATAGTAGAGATATACAACCCCACCACCAGCCCTATCGATCTGACCAAGTACGCCCTAGCGCGTGTGGTGCTACACAACGGCACGTACGTATTCTTCGCTGGAGGCAATACGCCCAATGCCAACCCCGCAGGAGCTACCGTAGTACCTCTGAGCGTGGTAGGGGGTAGTAGCAGTGGTATCGTAGGCTTCGCTAACAATCGGGCTACCTACTCTGGCGCTTGGTACAAGAGCATCTATGGCACTGCCTCCACCACCCTAGAGCCTGGCAAGACGTTACTCGTAGGCGCAGCAGGCTATGTGCATACAGACAACAAGCCTAGCCGCAACATAGAGCTATTCACTCAGCAGCTATCCAATGGCACCTATACCGGCACCACTAGTATCAGAGACCTAGAGAAGGTCTACTACCCACGTGCTGGTATGCAGGCAGACTCGGCCGTGCGTGCAGGCTATGCACAGGCCATGGTGGCGATAGACAACTCGGGCACCAAAGACAGAGACCCCAACCCCCAGGGCGTAGGCGGTGTGCTACAGCTAGGCAACGGACAGGGCATTGCCCTGCTCAAGGCAACGGCTCAGGTCGATGCCTCCACCCCCTACAGCATAGAGGTAGTAGATACCAGCATACCGCTAGGTGATGCTACACAGGCCTCGGCATATCGTAGCGAACTGCTAAGCCGTATCAATGCTAGTGGCGAGAGCATGACGACACTAGACCTCAATGCTACGATGTCGTACTCCCTAGTACGCGCCTCTGGAGACAACTTCGCCAGCCCTATCCACAGGTCGGAGGCCTGGCTCGTGGCAACGACCGAAAACGATGGCGTCAAGAGCATCGGCTCACGCCACTATGTGGCAGGTCTCACCCCCTACGCCAAGAGCTACACGGGCTACGATGCTACCAACAACCCCAAGGGCAACCCCTTCTGGTCTGGCAAGACTTTCACCTCCCCTGCTGCCAAGGACTGGGGCTCCCTCCTCGAGACGGGGCAGAATACCTTCGACACAGGTATGGCGGCCGTAGAGGGCCGATATAGCAATATCGCCATAGCTAGTGCTCAGGCTAGCGAAGAGCAGGTAAACTATAGGATAGGCAACTCGTACGACGGCAATAGCTCTACGTTCTACCACTCCAACAACAGGGGCGGTGTACGCTTCCCCGTCGTGCTGACCTACGACTTTGCTCGCCCCGAGACGCTAGAGCACATCATCTATCACCCTCGAGACAAGAATGGTAGCTTCAATGCCGTGGACGTCGTGGTTACCTACGAAGACGGCACTACGGCTACCTACCCCCAGGCCCTAGGTAGCCCAGAGGTAGCCACACGCATCACATGGAGTGGCATCAGCAGCAAGAAGATCACGCGTGTGAGCTTTAGGGTCAATAGCACCTACTATGGCGTGGTGTCGGTTAGGGAAATGGAGTTTGTCAAGATCTCTGACAATTACTTTGACACCAGCACTATATTCTCGGATGTAGCATGCACCACACTGCGCCCAGGCATCACCTACACCGAGATCATGGCTATCCCCAATACTTTCTTTAGGGAGATGGCTCGCCGCATGTATCAGGGTACGTATCCTAGGGAGTTTCGCATAGCGCAGTACAAGAGCTACCCCGACCCCTCGCTACAGCGTACGAGCAACAAGACCCAGTTCCTCTACTCACAGCTCGACAACCCCACGGGTATATCCGTACGCCAGGGCGATGAGCTCGTAGTACTGGTCGACAACCCCAGCGGTAGGGCGATGAAGCTACGTGTGCAGGACCTAAGCGTGGGCTATGGAGATGCTACAGAGTACACCCTGGTCTCTGGTATCAACAAGATCAAGACCGACCGCAAGGGTCTGCTCTACATCAAGTATCAGAGTAGCGATGCTGCGGTGGGCAGTCTGCAAGACGCTACCGTACACATAGCGGGCGGTACGGTCAATGGCTACTACGATGCTCAGAACCCCAGCCACCGCGGTCGCTGGCGAGAGCTACTGAGCAAGGCCACTGACCAGCACTTCGATGTGCTCGGTCGGTATGCACATATCACCTACCCCACCTCGAGCTTCAGAAACAATACCCCCGATGGCGACGAGCTCATAGGCCTGTACGACAAGGTGGTGCTCAGCGAGATGGAGCTCATGGGGCTGGTCAAGTATGGCAAGACGTTCAAGAACCGCATGTACTTTCACGTCTTCTATGGCAGTGGATATATGTACGCCACCAATTATCGTACGGCATACCACTCCAATACGATGACCACGATGACTACCCCATCTATATTCAGAGAGTGGCCGTGGGGCGTAGCCCACGAGGTGGGGCATATCAACCAAACTGTGGGGCTCAACTGGGGCTGTATGATCGAGACGACCAACAATATCAAGTCCTTCTACATCGAGCATATCATCTTCGGCCTCACATCGCGCACTCAGAAGGGGACAAGCGACTGGTACACCACGGCATGGAATGCCCTCTTTGGCAAGAGCACTACGCTATCGGCAGAGGCAAGGGCTAGCAATGCACTCATACCATACATACAGCTAGAGCTCTATCTCGGGCAGGTACTGGGTCAGTCGCCCTCCATACGTAGCGACAAGGGGGGCTTCTACCCCGATCTGTACGAACGTCTGCGTGTGGTCAACGCCAGCGTCAACAACACCATAGGCGATGCTGTGTTCAATGGCAATCAGCAGGCCGACCTAGCCTATCATGCTAGTGTCGCGGCCAACCTCGACCTGACCGACTTCTTCGAGCAGTGGGGCTTCCTACGTCCTGCCGACAACGTGGAGATATTCGACACCTATGGCAAGAGCTACCGCATTACGCTGACGGAGGCGAAGATCAACGAGGTCAAGACGAGGATCAGATCCCTAGGACTTCAGAAGCCAGCCCTCAGATTTGAGTACATCACCCCCAACAATATCGGTCTGTACCGATCTCCTGGCCCCGTGGGTGTAGGTACGTCTACACGCTCGGACAAGACCTTCACCTTCACAGGCTGGAGCAATGTAGTAGCCTGGGAGGTGGTCGATGCCTCGGACAATCTCCTGTACACCTACACCGGCTGGCGATCTGGCGCACCCACAGGGACATACACCTTCACCCTGCCTGTGGCTTGGGATGCTAGCTACAAGGTACGTGCCATAGCGGCCAATGGAGCTCGTACACAGGTAGTGCTATAGTCTCTCTGCTCTAGCAGGCAGAGCGCGAGGCTATGAGCCTCTACATTCCCCCCTAGGGTGTTCGTATCGTTCACCCTAGGGGGGCTACTTGTTTGGTCTAGGGCGAACGAGGCGGACACCCTAGGCTGTCCGAGAATAGGCTAGGTGGAGGCCTGTATGCGAAGGGTTGAATTTTTGATCCACAAGGGCTTAACGTGCTTATGTCGATAATTAGACGTACCTTTGCCCCATCGTAGGGCTCTATCTCTATCGTGTAGCCCATACGTTCACCAAAACTATACGTAACTCATCAATTGACTTATGCGCATACAGAAGTTGCTACTCTCTACACATCGGGTACTAGGCACGGTACTCAGTATATTCTTCGCTATGTGGTTTCTCACGGGGTTCGTTATGCTCTATCGTAGCTTCCCTAGTATCACCCCCCAGCAACGCAATAGTGCCCTACAGCCCATCGATAGGCCCGCAGATACGCAGCTCGATAGTCTCGTGGCTAGGCTACCCGACCAGCCACTATCGGCTCTATCGCTACGCATATCGGAGACAGGTGCATGGATCCTCTCCCCCACTCCACATGGGCAGAGTAGATACCACCTGCACGAAGACCTCGGGCGCATAGAGCGCATACCCGAGAGCCATACCCGCGCCTATGCCAAGCGTTTCGCCACGGCCCCTATCACCCACGTAGATACGCTGACTACCTACACGCAGTGGATACCCTATGCACGTTTCCTGCCCGATATGCCCATATACAAGTATTCCTTCGGCGACGTCTATGGCACCGAGCTGTACGTCTCGTCTGCCACGGGCGAGGGAGTACAGCTCACCGACCGCAGTAGCCGTCTGTGGGCTTGGCTGGGTGCTATACCCCACTGGCTATACCTATACCAGCTAAGACAGCACGGAGAGCTGTGGCGAGGCGTATTGATATGGCTCTCGGGGCTGGGTACGCTGATGTCTATCGCTGGGCTGATAGTGGGCATTAGGCTACTGCTCAAGGTGCGTCGCAAGCGTAGGCTAAGCCCCTACAAGCACCTAGGCTATCGCTGGCATCATATCCTAGGCTATATCTTTGGTATCTTCGTCTGTACCTTTGCCTTCAGCGGTATGATGTCGCTACAGCGCGTCCCCAAGTGGATCATCCCCGTAGCCGATGAAGACCTCGCCTCCAAGGCCAACACGCACATCCTACCTCCACTACCTAGTGCCTACACCGTGCCCTACAGCCAAGTGATAGACAAGTATCGCGACAATCTGCTCAAGCTCCACTGGCAGAGCTATGCCCACATACCCTACTATCGACTGGAGCTAGAGGATGGCCACACCCTATACCTACGTGCCGATGCCGATACCTTGCGCCCTCTAGAGCTGAGCCAAGAGGAGATCATGACCCATATCAATGGCCTGACCGACAGAGTCTACCCCTCGCGCATCACCCTACTCACCGAGTACGACAACTACTACCTGCACCGACAGCGTAGCCCTGCCCTACCCGTCTACAAGGTAGAGGTGGACGACCCCGATGGTAGCCTCTACTACATCAACCCTACCAGCGGAGAGATACGCTACCTCAACCGCAACCTACGTGCCAGCAAATGGATCTACCAAGGCCTGCACAGCTTCTCGATAGCCTGGCTGATAGAGCACCCATGGCTATGGTACACGCTGATGTGGTCGGTACTCATAGGTGGTAGCATCGTATCGCTTACGGGCGTGTGGCTCGGGGGCAGATATATCGCTCGCAAGCTAGGCAGGAGGCGAAGGCGTCGCTAGCCTCCCCTGCCTCCGTGGATAGGCAGTGTATAAGGGGTGTGTATTGTCCACAGATATACACACCCCACGAGCCTATAGCGAGCATCATCGAGCCTACATACCTCTGCTGGTAGATAACCCCTCCCCTACTGCACCTGCCATAGACATTCGGGGCTATACACAGCCCTACGTAGCACGGCAGTAGTGCATAGCTAGGCTGACTACAGGGGATATATGCCCAGTATCAGTCTATTAGGCCTGTGTACATCTATGAGGATAATAGGCTCATGGCATATGGACAACGCCCCACCCCCCTCACCTCTCCATATCCATACACACCATGCACGCCCATTACTACTACCCTATAGATTTTTAATCAATTAAGATCCAAAAAGAATATAGATAGGGCTGGTGATAGCTCTCGCTGGGTGGCTCTGTGTCGAGCCAAGAGGGATAGCGAGCCGATCGCCGAGCCAAGAGCTCTATAGAGAGGTGATAAGGTGATAGGCAAGCAAAATCATCGTCCGTTTGCTAGGCTATTAGCAGATGATTTATTACCTTTGCCTTCATAGTTTAGGATTATAGGGAATTGTAATTTCTCACTTTAATATAAGAATATAGAGCGATGGATCTAATTCAAGAGATTATTGACAGGGCTAAGGCCAATCCTCAGCACATCGTGTTCCCCGAGGGGACCGAGGAGAGAACTCTACGCGCAGCAGATAGACTACTGGGCGAGGGCGTAGTGAAGCTAACACTCATAGGGGTTCCGGAGGCCATCCGCTCGCGAGCCAAGGAGCTAGGGCTAACGCATATCGATAAGGCGTCGCTGCTCGATCCCCTATGCCACGACAAGAAGCAAGCCTACACCGACCTACTCGTAGAGCTACGCAAGAGCAAGGGTATGACGCCCGAGCAGGCTAGTAAGCTCGTCGAGGATCCCCTCTACCTAGCTTGTCTGATGATCAAGGCTGGCGATGCCGATGGCGAGCTGGCAGGTGCTATCAATGCTACAGGCGATGTGCTGCGCCCCGCGCTACAGATCGTCAAGACTGCCCCTGGCTTTAGCTGTGTGAGCGGTCTATTCCTGATGTTCACCCCACGCCCCGAGTATGGGCACAATGGTCTACTCTTCTTTGGCGACTGTGCCGTGATGCCTAACCCTACCGCCCCCGAGCTGGCTCAGATAGCGGTAGCCTCGGCACGTACCGCTGCTGCTATATCGGGCGTAGAGCCTCGTGTAGCACTGCTCAGCTTCTCTACGCGTGGTAGTGCCAAGCACGAGCTGGTAGACAAGGTGGTAGAGGCCACACGCCTAGCCCGTGAGATGGCTCCCGAGCTGGCTATCGATGGCGAGCTACAGGCCGATGCTGCTCTTGTGGACAAGGTAGCCCAGCTCAAGGCTCCCGATAGCCAAGTAGCAGGCAAGGCCAACGTCCTTGTGTTCCCAAGCCTAGAGGTAGGTAATATCGGCTACAAGCTCGTACAGCGACTCGCCGGTGCCGAGGCCGTAGGGCCTATCCTACAGGGTATGGCGGCCCCCGTCAACGACCTGAGCCGTGGTTGCTCTGTCGATGATATATACAAAATGGCAGCTATCACAGCCAATCAGGCTATTGCTGCCAAGGGTCTTGCATAATGCACATCAAGAGATATGAAGATTTTAGTTCTCAACTGCGGTAGTTCATCGCTCAAGTATTCGCTCATAGAGCTACCCGAGTATCGGGTCATTACATCGGGGCTAGCCGAGCGTGTAGGTACGCCCGAGGCATTCATCAAGTACCAACGCCCCGATGGGGTCAAGGAGGAGAAGAACGCCCCTATCCCCAACCACACACGTGGCGTAGAGGTAATCCTAGAGGTACTGCTCGATCCCGAGGTAGGGCATATCAAGAGCCTTGACGAGATAGAGGCTGTAGGGCATCGCCTAGTGCATGGCGGTGAGGTCTTCTCGGGTAGTGTGCGCGTTACCGATGAGGTAGTGGCTCAGCTGGAGAAGTGTATCCCACTAGCACCTCTGCACAACCCTGCCAACATCATGGGTATCCGTGCGGCCAAGGAAGTGCTGGGGCACGTACCTCACTGCGGTGTCTTCGATACGGCATTTCACCAGACTATGCCCAAGCACGCCTACATGTATGCTATCCCCTATCACCTGTACCGCGATCATGGCATCCGTCGCTATGGTTTCCACGGCACGAGTCACGACTACGTGAGCCAGGAGGCAGCCAAGCTCGTGGGGATGGACTACTCTCAGGCCAAGATCATCACGGCTCACGTAGGTAGCGGTGCCTCTATCACAGCTATCAGTGGCGGTAAGAGTATCGATACCTCTATGGGCATGACGCCTAGCGAAGGCCTCGTGATGGGTACACGTGCTGGCGATATAGACTCGGGTGTGGTAGACTTCCTCTACACCAAGGACGACTGGAAGCCCGAGGAGATAGCCGACTACATCCAGGATCCCTACGCCAAGGGTAAGCGCACTAGCCTAACGGCTTCGGATGTTACCTTCATGCTCAACAAGCGTAGCGGTGTCTACGGCGTAGGTGGCATCGGCAGTAGCGATATGCGCGACATCGAACGCACGGCCAACGAAGGCAACGAGCAGACGGCTCTAGCCTCCGATATGCTCGACTATCGTGTGAAGAAGTACATCGGTGCCTATGCTGCTGCCCTAGGTGGCCTCGACATCCTCGTCTTCACCGCAGGGGTGGGAGAGAATAGCCCTACGCTACGTCGCAATGCCTGTGCAGGGCTCGAGTTTCTCGGCATCAAGATCGATCATAGCATCAATGATACCCTCCGTGGCAAGGCTGCCGTCATCAGCACGCCCGATAGCCGCGTCAAGGTAGTAGTGATACCTACCGACGAGGAGTATATGATAGCTCGCGAGACGTACAACATACTCAAGTAATCCCCTCCCCCCCTCGTCTGCTGGGGGCATACCTAGTATTAAGTCCTAGATAGGGCGATACCTGTCTACCCGTGTGGTAGGTATGGTGTCGCCCTATCTGTGTATCAAATAGGGTGATATTGTACCAAATCTTGGCTTAATGTGTGTCTAAGGAATAAAAGTTTGATATGCTCATAATAGCCTATATTGTTTTGTGTAAGCTATCATATTGATTGTGTATAGCGTTGTATATGTATCAGTAGGATAGGTTGGGTGGGGAGATGTAGAGTAGTAGTGAATGACGTATAAGATGTAAAGTTTTGAGGTGAATATTCTTTTTATATAACTTTGCCCTCGGTAGAAGTCCTTGTTTGTGTATGACTTCCGATATTGTGGATAGAGTATCCTAGTAACGCTTTTATATAACAGAAGAAACCTATCAGAATGAAAAAGATCGTAGTAGTACTGGCGCTATGTATAGCGCTGGGTGCCTGTGGCAAGAAGAACGAGCCTAGGCTGATCCCTACTCCCAACAAGAACAAGAAGGAGCAGAAAGACGACACCAAGAAGTCTGAGACCGACAAGAACAAGGATAAGGACAAGCAGGGAGAGGGCAAGGGACAGAAGTCGGACGATAGCAAGAAAGACGACCAACAGAAAGGTGATAAGCAGGGTGGAGGCCAAGACAAGGACAAGAAGACCTCCGACCAAACCCTAGCCACCAAGGCTACGGCCAAGTGGAGCGTGCAGGACAAGGATCTGTACGTAGATAGCTTCGAGCTAGAGCGATATATCCTCGGAGGTACTCATCTGTATGAGCGAGTGCTATCTGGCTTCTACTGGTCTAGATATGTATCGTTTGTCTCTACCGATGCCGAGGGCAAGCCTTATACGTTCACAGAGGAGGATATTAGGTCAATCACTGTGGACGAGGTCAAGTTCGATGACCTTAGGGACGAGCTGTCGTTCTACGTCAAGTACAAGAATTTGCGTAGCCAAGAGCGTACGACACTCAAGATCAGCAATGAGAAGTACTACGAGCGCAAGTTTGTAGGCAACCTCAACAAGGGTGTAATATCTGCTCTCTATATGCGTGGTGTCTACGAGCACATCAACGACTACGTCTACAAGCTCTCTCGTAGCTACCTATCTGCGACCAACTATATGGTAGAGGTGCAGGCGTCGCCTCAGAAGATGCGCGACGATGTTGCCAATACCATTACGCTATGGTTCACCATCAAGCATCGCAATGGTACGCTCCTTGTCAAGGATCTGCGTGTAGAGATAAAGGACTTTAAGCCACTAGTAGATGTGGCCAAGGAGCTCAAGATCAAGAGTAATAAGGATGTGCAGGCCTTTGTAGCGAAGAAGATTGATATTACTTCGACTGATTTCACTGCTGCGCTCAAGCCTCACACCGATGAGCTTATGAGTAAGTTCTCGTATTATGTACGAGATAGCAAGCTCAAGAGAAAGGGCGATGCTCTAGAGGGCGAAGGGGATATACTAGATGTGTATCTAGCTAACCCCAAGTTTGAGCTCGTGTCAGCTAAGTATAATGCTACTAACAAATTGATATTTACTGTAAAACTTGTGTCGATCAATGGGGTCAATATCCCGAATGTTATGTTCGAGATAAACGCCTCGGAGAACGGATAAGGTTGTATTTGTTTATGATCGGGGCTCCCTCGGACAATTTATATGCTGGGGGAGCCCTTTTTTGTAGCTTTTTGATACCAAAAGGGTGTCTAAGAAGAAAAAAAGTTTATTGCACATATCATAGAGGTAAGTCGAGGTTGTCTGCGCATATTGTGCACATAGTGCCACGAGACGTTCCAATAGTATAGACTTCGACTCTATGCTTGAGGATGCACTAGGTAGTGAAAATAGGTAGGATTATAGATACTTAATATTTTTACTATACCTTTGTCCGCAGATGGAAGCCTCTGTATTTATAGGACTTCCGTGTGTACAACATCAAACTAATAACGTTATTTATAACAAAAAAAGAATGATCAAAATGAATTGGAAGAAGCAGATAGTAGCTACGATCCTACTCGGCGCAGTACTATGCGCATGTGGCAAGGGTAACGAACCCAAGCTACTACCAAGAGATAGAAAGGAACAGCAGTCCAAGCCCGAGACTACCCCCAATCAGGGAGACAAGACTAAGGACAAGCAAGGTGACAACAAGGACAATCAGGGCGACAACAAGGACAACAAGGACGGCAAGGATAACAAGGACGGCAAGCAGGGTGAGGGCGATAAGCGCACTGACAAGCGTCCATCGGACTACAACATGGGTGCTCGCTCCTATGCCAAGTGGCGTGTGTCGGAGGATGAGTACTACAAGGACTTCGACCTTGAGACGCTAATCCTCGAGGGCGATAAGAGCAAGTACACGGCCGAGTATATGGCTAAGTTCGTGTCGTTCTTCTCATCAGATATAAATGGTGAGCAGTACATGTTCACTGCCGAAGACCTCAAGAAGGTCAAGATACACGACATCAAGTTTGGTGATCGTAGCGACCTCGTTACGTTCACTACGAGTTACAATGGTGTTAAGAGCCAAACAGTAAGTTCGCTCTCTATCCGCAACGAAGAGTACTACGCTCGTAGACTAAAAGTAGACCAAACTTTCGTATCTACTGTCTATATGCGCGGTGTGTATGAGCATTCAAGTGTTTTCATTGGTCGTATCTTCAAGTATGACGAGCGTTATGCTGTGGTTCTTGGCTCGGAGGGTGCTGTAAAGAGCGACAACGAGAATAGTATCGAGTACAGGCTTCATGTAAAGGACAAGGCTACAGAACGCTCTCTCGCCGAAAACGTGAGTATCACAGTCAAGGGTTTCAAACCTCTTAGCGACCTCGCTAAGGATATGAAGATAGGTAGCAACCATGAACTGCTGACCTACTTCAAGGAAAGAATGCAGAAAGTTAATTCAGGTGATGTAAAAGATAGAATTAATCACCTTGTGAAAGTATTTATGCCTAAGGCTTCGTACACTGTACGCACCCAAGAGCTCAAGCTGGATAATAAGAAGATAGTGGGGCATACTCAAGGTGATATGCTTGACGTTTACCTAGAGAACCCACAATTTGAGCTGGAGTATGCTGTGTTAAGACTAGATCTCGATCTGCATATCAAGGTCAAGCTCGTAGGCGTGAATGATACTAGCCTAGACAACGTATCGTTTGAGTTCGTTGTTCCCAAGGTTAGGGATAAGTAATTAGTTGTATTTGTTTATGATAGGTTGCCCCTTCTAGTGTTTCGGCACTAGAGGGGGCTTCCTTATTGGGTGAGGGGAGATAGAGGTAGGGAAAAATGTTCGATGTTTTTGCCCAAAAACATCGAACATTTCACTCAAAAACATCGATGTTTTTGAGCGAAAACATCGAACTAATTGAGGCAAAACATCGATGTTTTTGTGAGATCTCGACGAGGAGGGGAATCTCACCACTCTCGGAGTAGCATGTACAAATCGGTTGGAGAGGCTAGGGGGGAGCAATTTTGCGTATCTTTGTGAATATTTAGCAAGACAATGGCAAGTAAAGGAGCAGGCAAACAGCCCCAAGGTAAAGGCAAGGCGAGCAAGCGACGCAAGTCGGGTATCGGCTTCCTAGGTCGTATCAAGATGATAGGGGCGTATATATCTCGCAATCTGCACAATGGACGCATACAGATACTGTGTGGTATTATGCTGGCAGTATTCGTGGCGGTATCGGCGTTAGCTATGGTGTCGCATATTGTCGATGCTGGCCCCGACCAAGGTATAGTATTGGGTCGCAATGCTAGTATCGCCTCAGGCGAGGCGCACAACCTGCTGGGCCCACTAGGTGCCTGGTGGGGCAATCTGCTCTTCAATGGTCTCTTTGGCTATGGTACATTTGCTTTGCTGTTGTTTGCTGGTAGGCTCGTCCTCTCGCTGATATGGAAGCGAGGAGGGGGATTTCTTTACATGCTCAAGCACTTCGTGCTGTGTAGCTTCTGGGCAGTATGGATAGCAGTCGTGGGGGCTTCGCTAGAGCGGCTATTCGGCTACGAGGGGGCACTACTCATGGGTGGTAGGCAGGGCGATAGGCTATGCGCCTATCTGATAGGGCATACTGGTGTGCTCGGGCTGGTGCTGGTGATAATAGTATCGCTAGTGTTAGCTCTGATACTGGTGTGGGACAAGTTTCTCTTCGCCGTGCGCGATGCTGAGGTCTCTATTCCTACGCCCGAGCTTAGCCTGCCACGTCCTAGGGGGTTGTGGGGCAAGGTCAAGGCTTTCTTCTCTCGAGCCAATAGAGAGGAGCCCACCGAGGACGAAGAGATACCACAGCCCGAGCCGAGCCCCGAGCCTGTATCCATGGCTACAAGCCTGCACACCGAGACAGAGGAGCAGCCCAAGCCAAGCCCTACGCCTACAGCCTATCCGCACACTACTGAGCCAGCTGAGGCTGTGGCAGGCCTCATCATAGAGCGAGCTCTAGGCGACGACCTCGTAGAGGTAGAGCGCACGGGCGAGCCACTACCTGCGGGTATGCTACTGGCTCACTACCGCAAGCCCGATATAGAGCTGCTACGCGACTACGAGCATGGCAATGCTGTGCAGAGCCACGAGGAGATAGCGCACAACAAGCAACGTATCCTCGATACCCTAGCTAGCTTCAAGCTACAAGTAACGCCCCACAAGGCTACCGTAGGCCCTACGGTTACGCTCTATGAGGTCATCCCTGCACAGGGTATCAAGATATCTCGTATCAAGAGCCTAGAGGACGACCTCGCCCTCAACCTCAAGAGCGAGGGCATACGCATCATCGCCCCCATGCCTGGCACAGGTACTATCGGTATCGAGGTGCCCAATTCGCGCCCCCATACCGTGTCTATGCGCAGTATCATCGCCTCTCGCCGGTACAACGACCTCCTCGAGACCATGGAGCTACCCGTGGGGATAGGTAAGACGATCACGAACGAGCCCTTCGTATTTGACCTTACGAAGATGCCTCACCTACTGATAGCTGGTGCTACGGGACAGGGCAAGTCGGTAGGGCTCAATGCTATGATTACGTCTCTGCTCTATAGCAAGCGTCCCGAGGAGCTCAAGTTCGTCATGGTAGACCCCAAGATGCTGGAGTTCTCCATCTACGAGGTACTAGAGAAACACTTCCTAGCCATGCTCCCCGATGCCGACAAGGCTATCATCACCGATATGAGTCGCGTAGTGCCTACGCTCAACTCGCTCTGCATCGAGATGGACAATAGATACAAACTCCTGACACGTGCCAAGGTGCGCAACATCAAGGAGTACAACGAGCATGTGCGCTCGGGTCAGCTCTCTCGTATCGATGGCTTCGAGCCATTGCCCTATATAGTGCTCATCGTGGACGAGTTTGCCGACCTGATCATGACCAGTGGCAGGGAGGTGGAGCAACCTATAGCGCGCCTAGCACAGAAGGCTCGTGCCGCTGGTATCCACATGGTGATCGCCACACAGCGTCCCTCGACCGATGTGATCACGGGGCTTATCAAAGCCAACTTCCCAGCGCGTATCGCCTTCAAGGTATTCTCTATGATCGACTCACGTACCATCCTCGACTCACCTGGTGCCAACCAGCTCATAGGCCGAGGTGATATGCTCTTCTATCAGGGCAAGGATATGATACGCATCCAGTGTGCCTTCATGGATACGCCAGAGACAGAGGCGATCGTTAGGCATATAGCGAGCCAAGAGAGCGTAGGGCACGCCTACGTGCTCCCCGAGTATGTCCCCGAGGGCGATGATAGTGGGCCCAAGTCGTTTAACCCCAACGAGAAGGATAGCCTCTTTGAGGAGGTTGCCCGTATGATCGTAACGAGCCAAGTAGGGTCTACGAGCAATATACAGCGCAAGTTTAACCTCGGCTACAACCGCGCAGGCCGACTGATGGATCAGCTCGAGGGTGCTGGCATCGTAGGTGTGCAGGAGGGTAGCAAGCCACGTGAGGTATTGGTCAAGGATATTACCGCTCTAGAGCATCTACTCGAGCAGCTTCGCTAAACCTTTTTGGACAGAAAAGGTCTAATAGTGATAAGGAATGTGTTGTATTTAAGACCAAAAAGTAATGAGACGAACTAAGATGATCACCCTAATGCTGGTACTCGTGATGAGTGCAGCAGGGATATATGCGCAGACTCCAGCGCAGATACTAGAGCGTGCCGAGCGTGCTGTGTACCGCCCAGGTGCTACGTATGCCGACTTCACCAGCGTCTACTACGATGCTCAGGGTGCCGAGACGGGGCGTACCGAGGGGCGTATGATACTACAGGGCGAGCGCTTTAGGCTCGAGTATGGGAGCATCGTGGCGGTATTTGCCGATAAGACGCTCACCCACCACGACAGCAGTGAGCAGACACTGACTATCAGCCAGCCCTCTGCCGATGAGCTGATACAGGTCAATCCGCTATACTTCCTACGCTCGCGAGGCAAGGGCTTCGCCGTAGAGACCCTCCCCGAGACCAAGGTAGCCCACGTGCTGGGCTTCAAGCCTCAAGGCAAGTCGAGCCTCAAGGGCGTAGAGATTAGCTTCCTACGTACCAGTGGTGTGCCCAAGGAGGTTCTCGTCAAGGGTGATGACGGCGGTAGGCTCATCATCAAGATAACCAACATACGCCAAGCTCCAGCACTCGAGGCTCGGCAGTTTGTACTTACCCCCAAGCAGTTCCCTGGTAGCGAGGTCGTAGACCTACGCTAGGCTAGAGCCAGCTATACCGAGTAGACGTAGAGCATCGTCGAGTAGGCAATGCTCACGGAGAGGGTATATGTCTATACGAGAAGATATTTATGAAATGGTCAAGGCAATATATTGAGCATTATGAAGCCCATCTATTTACTGCCGAGCCTTGCACTCGGCCTATCGCTCTTGGTGGCCTGCGGTGGTAGCGAGAAGCCTCTCGCCTACGACCCTACCAAGGGTGTCATCGGCATCGATCCTGCCGATGCTCGCTACTATATCGAGTATGCTATAGACAGAGAGGGTATCGAGCACGATGAGCGCATGCTGTATGGTATCTTCGCTATCGCTAGCGAGGCATCGCTCTCGGTAGATATGCTTAGCCCCAAGAGTATGGGCAGGAGCATACAGTTCTACTACTCTGCCGTGTACGACCTCGCTCAGCGAGGTACGTGGGAGTACGCCTCGCCCGAATACTATTCGCGCGAGGAATGGGAGACCTACAGACGTCAGTACACCTTCAGCTACGATATGGTGCGCTCGAGCCTAATCGACAAGATCCCCGAGCTCACCACGCGTAGCATCGAGTATCATGGCCTGCCTCGCGAGGCCACTACACTCAGCTCGTGGTACATATCCATCGATGCCAAGCGCAATACCTACCTCGCCCTTAGCCTTACGGCCCCCACCCAAGACTCTGTGTATACGGTGGCCTACGATACCCTAGGGCAGATGTATTCGCCTACCGACTATCGCTAGCTGTACATGCTCTATCAATACGCCCGAGCGGCTGTAGCAATCGGTATGATGCTACAGCCGCTCGGGCGCGCTATTCGTGCCTAGAGGCTAGTCTAGACTGGGCTCATCGTCTTCGTTGTGCTCCATCGATAGCATATCGAGGTATTCCTCCCAGAGGGGATCCTCCTCGCAGTGTATCTCGAGCGGTAGAGTAGGGTAGGGGGCTAGGCCTTCGTTGAGGCGCTGACCGAAGGTAGGCAGATGACGTGTGTACCAGACCCAGTACTTCCTACCTGCTCCCGTATAGTTGCCAGTGAGTATGGCGAGCTTGTCGCGCTCCATGATGCGCCTTAGCTTGGGCTCTATCTCCTCGATCAGGGCGGCATCGTTGCCTGTGGGCATACCCTCTGCATCGGCTGTGTAGGGCCATTGGATCTCGACACGTACCTTGAGCGATCCACTCTGACGAAAGGCGTCAAGATCTCGACGCCCCGTAACGAAAACGAGCTGACCGCCCTCGCCCTCACTCAGGGCTGTAAACCAATTATCTGTTAGCTTCATGTGCTGTATGACTTGCGTTGGGAGATATGCGCTATATCGTACACTAAGGGGCTAGACGCTCCATATGCCACTGCCCCTCTGCATCCTGTGTATAGACGAAGCGATCGTGCAGACGGCTATCGCGTCCCTGCCACAGCTCTATGCGTGTGGGCGTAACGGCCCATCCTCCCCAGCAGTCGGGGCGAGGGATATGTCTACCCAGTAGGCGTGCACTCTCTAGGGCAAAGCGTGCCATGATGTACTCGCGCGAAGGTATGGGCTGGCTCTGTGGCGATATACGTGCACCGATACGGCTCTTGTAGGGACGCTTGTCGAAGTAGGCATCGCTGACGGCACCCGATACACGCTCTATAGTACCCTCGATGTGTATTTGCCGCTCGAGCTCGTGCCACAGGAAGGTGAGGGCGACGTGTGGATTGGTCGCTATCTGTTGCCCCTTGCGGCTCTCATAGTTGCTGTAGAATACGAACTGCCCATCGACTACTTCCTTGAGCAGTACGGTTCGCATGCTTGGCTTACCATCGGGTGTAGAGGTCGCTACGATCATGGCTGTAGGCTCATGTACAGACAGCTCTACAGCCTCTCGTAGCCAGCGTACGACGAGGTCCATTGGGTCCGCTGGCATGGTGCTACGCTTCAGCTCACGGCTCGAGTATTCGCGCCGGATGTTCTCTAGATGCAGATCTTCGCTCATAGTGCTTACTCCTTGTTGGGGTGATACTCTGTGAGCAAAGGTACGCCTAATTATTCATACCCTCTACACATACGCTCGGCCCCAATAAGCTAGAGGAGGTGCTACGTAGCCCATAGGGGTGGGAGGCGATAGGCGTAGGGCTATCGGGAGTAGAGGAGGGGGAGCAAGGCGTAGGATGGGGGAGTGGGCAGGGTCAGAAGGTCTTTTGCCCCCACGAACTGCGATCGAGATTGCGGTACTGAATAGCCTCGGCAATGTGGTGCGCAGCGACGTATGTCTCGCCCTCGAGGTCGGCTATGGTGCGTGATACCTTGAGGATGCGATCGTAGGCACGTGCCGATAGGTTGAGACGCTCCATGGCTATACGCAGACGCTCGAGCCCCTTGGCATCGGGCTGGGCATATTGCTTGACGAGGCTAGGGGTCATCTGAGCATTGCAGTGTACGCTGGGGTGGTGTGCGAAGCGTTCGTTTTGGATCTCTCGGGCACGCACCACACGCTCTCGTATGGTGGCGCTAGGCTCGGCAGGGGTCGTCTCGGCGAGTTTGTCGAAGGGGACGGGGGCTATCTCCACCTGTAGGTCGATGCGATCGAGCAGAGGGCCTGACACGCGCCCTAGATAGCGCTGTACCTGCTGAGGTGTGCATTCGCAGGTACGTGTGGGATGGTTGTAGTAGCCACAGGGGCAGGGGTTCATGGCTGCGATGAGCATAACGCTAGCAGGGTAGTCCACGGTGAAGCGTGCACGTGCTACTGTTACGAGCCTATCCTCGAGGGGCTGACGCATGACCTCTAGGACGTTGCGATGAAACTCTGGTAGCTCATCGAGGAACAGCACCCCATGATGCGCCAAACTAATCTCGCCAGGCTGTGGTGCACTACCACCACCTACTAGAGCCACGGGCGATATAGAGTGGTGTGGCGCACGAAAGGGGCGCGTCGTCATGAGCGTAACGTCGCGCCCTAGCTTGCCTGCCACCGAATAGATCTTGGTCGTCTCTAGAGCCTCGCCTAGCGAGAACGGAGGGAGTATGCTGGGGAGTCGCTTGGCCATCATGCTCTTGCCACTACCGGGGGCGCCTATCATCAGGAGGTTGTGCCCTCCAGCAGCAGCCACCTCGAGGGCACGCTTGACGCCTTCCTGTCCTCGCACCTCGGCAAAGTCGTAGGGGTAGGTCTGTGTCGTACTCTCGAAGGCTAGGCGTGCATCGACCTCGGTGAGGGCTAGTGGTCTGCGCCCCACTATGTGCTCTATCACCTCGGCTAGGGTGCGTGCACCATAGACCTTGAGCTGATTGACCACGGCAGCCTCGGTAGCATTGGCCTCGGGCACTATGAGTGCATCAAAGCCCTCGGCACGTGCCTGTATAGCTATGGGTAGCGCACCGCGTATAGGCCTTAGGCTACCATCTAGCATTAGCTCACCCATGAGCATTAGACGCTCGAGTCCATCGGAGGGTATCTGCTCGTCGGCCGCTAGTATGCCTATGGCCAGAGGGAGGTCGTACGATGCCCCTTCCTTGCGCAGATCGGCAGGGCTCATATTGATCACGATACGTTTGCCCGGGAATTTGTATCCGCTACTCTCTATAGCCGATACGATGCGGTCTTGGCTCTCCTTGACGGCTGCGTCGGGGAGCCCTACGAGCTGAAAGTAGGAGCCGGGTGTACAGCTTACCTCGATAGTGATGGTGCGCGCATTGATACTCTGCAGTGCGGCGGCGTATGTCCTGACGAGCATGGCGGTAGGTAGAGGTGTGTGGAGATTAGTAGGTATGGGGAACGACCCTATTGGCAGCACTATCGAGCAGGAAAGTCTTGGCCCTGGCCTCGCGCTCTAGGCCATAGCTAGTACGCACTCGGCTGACGACGCCTAGGGTGTCGGAGAAGATGATCCCCCCAAGGGTATCGCGCTTGATACGGCTACGAGCTACGCTGTCCGAGGGGGTGAGCATCATATAGACGAAG
>JBHACB010000101.1:0-26112 GCA_041854325.1 Porphyromonas sp. | reverse complement strand
TCGGGGAGATGATACAGCAGGGGCATGATATATTCTATGGTATGCTGTCGATGCTCAAGGGGCATGCCCACTTCCGGCACCTCAGTGCTTGGTTCGCACCTCTATCGCCATCCAACGAGCTTGTACACCGCCTCATAGCTCGCTCACCTATCCTAGGCGAGCGTCTACAGATGGCTCTGCCTGCTGTGTGCGATAGCGATTGTTATTCGGTGCTACTGGTGGCCGAGTCGCTACCTGCGGGTATCGATCTAGTAGATCTACTGCGCGGACAGGGCATAGAGATGCCCGATGAGGTGCCACCTCCTAGCGTCGGGGCACGTATCAAGAGCTATGTGCAGGGGCTGTATCGCTTCTGTCGGCTTTACGCGCGTAGAGGCGAGCATACCGACTACTTTGCCACCCTATCGGCTCAGCCCTCTACACCCCTCGTGGGGCATCTCTATGCCTCCGAGGCAGTACTGTATCAGCTGGCTCTGCTGGCCATGGCACAGGGGCAGTACGATGAGGGGGCACGCTACTATCAGCACCTCATAGGGCTAGCCCCTGCCGAGAGTCGGCACTACGAGGGGCTGGCGCGTGTCTACATTAAGCAGGGACGCTGGTCGGAGGCACTAGACAGGCTAGCGGCCGTAGAGCTCATAGCTGGCGAGACCCCCCAACTCATGCGGCAGATGGCCCACTGCTACTACCACATGGCCGATTACGAAGCCACGATACGCCTCCTGCGTCGGGTACTGGCCTCGGAGGCAGGCGACCAATATGCACCGCTACTGCTCCGCATCGCTACGGCACACATTGCCCTAGGCCAGTGGCAACGCGCCCTAGAGACGGGCTATGAATACGAACTAACGTACCAAGAAAATACCCGTAGCCGACGCATCATCGCCCTTAGCCTACTATGCTTGGGGCGTGTCGAGGAGGCACGTCCCTACTACGATGTGTTGCTCGCTGAGAGCCAGCCTAGCCTAAGCGACCTCCTCAACGCAGGGCATACCGCTCTCGTGGGTGGCGACCGCGCCAAGGCTCTCAAGCTCTATCGGCGTGCCTATGCTCTAGTGGAGGCTGAGGCCTTCGCTACGCAGTGGCAGGTCGAGGCAGAGCTCCTAGCGCCTCTGGGCGTGGAGCCCGAGCTAATACGAGCCATCCCCCCATATCTAGCCCTCGGTCGATAGCTCCTCTATCGCCAAGCACGAAGTGCACCTCCGAGCCCTTGCTCAGAGGTGCACTTCGTGCTTGGTAGGCTACCCGTAGACGGAGGGTGGAGTGAGGGTGCTAGGGTGGGTAGCCTGTTCACCCTAGGGTATGCGTGCGTTGGCCCTAGGGTGAACGAGGCGTTCACCCTAGAGGTGCCAAAAAGCCCCCCTAGACCGCCTCACGAGGAGGGCTAGGGGGGCTATGTATGGTAGAGGTAGGGAGGGGGCTAGCGTGGCTGGTCGGTCATGATGATCTCGAGTACCCCTCCAGGGCGTAGGTCGCTGTGGAGTATCTTGAGCCCCTTGGCAGGCTGACCATTGATAGTAGCTGAGGCGACGTACTTGTTGGCTCGGCTATTATTGAGGACGCGGATGGTGAAGATCCCGCCCCGCACCTGTATCTCGGCTCTATCGACGAGCGGACGACCGATGATGTACTCGGGCATGCCTGTGCATACGGGATAGAAGCCTAGGGCACTCATGATGTACCATGCAGACATCTGTCCGCAGTCTTCGTTGCCTATGATGCCTGCAGGCGTAGGCTTGTACATCGAGTATAGTACGGAGTCGAGCATAGCCTGCCCCTTGTGGGGGCTATCGGTATAGTTGTAGAGATAAGCAATGTGATGGCTGGGCTCGTTGCCGTGGGCATACTGACCTATGAGCCCTGTAATATCGCCCGACTGCTCCTCCCCATCGATACGCGAGGACGTGGTGAAGAGGGTGTCGAGATTGGCCTCTAGGATATGCTTACCTCCCATTAGGGCTATGAAGCCCTCCATATCGTGTGGTGCATAGAAGCTCCACTGATAGGCGTTGCCCTCGGTGTAGTCGCTCTTCTCGTGCGCAGAGAAGCGAGGATTGAAGGGTGTGCGAAAGCTCCCATCGGCCATTACGGGACGCATGAGACGAGTCTCTGCATCCCAATAACGCTGGTAGTACTTGGCGCGCAGATCGTAGGCGCGAGCTATGGTGTCGAGCCCTGCAGCCTCGGCAATGCGTGCGATGCACCAGTCGTCGTAGGCCATCTCCACGCCCCACGACACCGACTCGGGGACGCTGTCGGCAGGGACGAAGCCTAGGTGCTCCTTGTAGTAGGGGTGGCGTGTGATGAGGTCGAGCTCACGTGTGCCAGCGAACTTCTGCGCTAGGTCGGCCCGATAGACCGAGCTACGCACACCCGCCTCGGTCCACAGGCGGAGGTCTTCGCCCGAGGCCAGCCCCTTGGCCACGAGGTCGGCGAGCACACTCACCGCGTGATAGCCTGGCATGCAGCCCGTATAGTTGGCTGCTAGGGGCCAGCGGGGCAGTATAGTGCCCTGCTGATAGTCGCTCACTAGGCTACGGCCGTAGCGTAGAGCTCTATCGGGGTCGATGATAGTGAGCAGAGGGTGCAGGGTGCGATAGGTGTCCCAGAGGGAGAAGACGGTGTAGTGCCCATCGGCAGGGTCGGCATTGCGGTGGATCTGCTTGTCGATGCCCCGATAGGTGCCATCGACGTCCTGATAGTTGTAGGGGGCGAGGTGAGCGTGGTACATGGCCGTATAGAAGTTGGTCAGTACCTCGCGGTCGGTCGTCGTGATGCGTATCTTGCCGAGTACCTGTCGCCAGGCATCTTCGCTAGCTGCCTTGGTCGCCTCAAAGCTCCAGGCAGGGAGCTCAGCCTGGAGGTTGTGCTCCGCCTGCTCGGGGCTCACGTGCGATAGGCCTACCTTCACGTAGCAGGGCTCGTTGCCGTCGGGCAGGTAGAGGTGGAGCTTGAGGTCGGCCGTATCACCTTGGAGCTGATAAGGCATGCTGGTGATACGTGTACGTAGGCCATCGCGGTAGAGCACCATGCTGTCGGCTGGGGTGCCGAGGTGTATGGTATAGCTCATCTGGTGCTGGTCGGCCCAGCCCTTGGTGTAGTAGGTACCGCGGAGGGTAGAGTCGTTGACGAGGGTGAGGTCGTTGCGTAGCACCCTATGCCCCCAGTTGGGCTGTAGGATATGCCCGAGGTCGAGCATGAGCCTGCGTTGGCTAGGCTGGTCGTAGCTGAGACGCATGAGGCCGACACGCTCGGTAGAGGTGAGCTCGGTGCGGATGCCGAAGTTGCGTAGCGTAACGGCATAGTAGCCCGGTGTAGCCACTTCGCTAGCCTTGTCGAACGTAGCCACGGGCTTGAGGCTATCCACCCCCGAGTAGGGCAATAGGGCCACATCGCCGAGGTCGCCGATGCCTGTACCGCTGAGGTGCGTGAGGCTGAAGGCATAGATCACACTATCGCTAGCGTGGTAGCCACTGCTGGCATCCCAGCCGAGCAGATGGGTGTCAGGGCTAAACTGCACCAGTGCATTGGGGCGTGCCGCCCCAGGGAAGGTGTGCCCGTGCTCGCCCGTGCCGATGAAGGGGTCGACGTAGCCGAGCAGGTCGTCGGCCTGAGTGGCCGATCGGTCGCCACAAGCTACGAAGCCTAGGGCTAGCATGGCCAGCCCTAGGCTTAGGATATAGGGTTTGTTCATAATCATCTGCTTACATTACTACTGGGCAGCGAAGGCAGCGGCGAAGAGGCGCATCTGCCGAAGCATCGATACGAGCCCATTGGAGCGAGTGGGCGAGAGGTGCTCACTCAGGCCAATGCGCTTGATGAAGTAGAGGTCGCTGGCGAGGATCGCCTCGGGCGTCTGCCCATCAAGGACACGTAGTAGTAGGCTCACGATACCACGCACTATGATCGCATCGCTCTCGCCCTCGAAGTGTACGCGCCCCTCGCGCATCTCGGCCGTGATCCACACACGGCTCTGACAGCCCTCGATGATGTTCTGTGGGGTCTTGTGCGCCTCGGGCATAGGAGGCAGGGCATTGCCCATCTCTATGATGAGAGCATAGCGATCCATCCAGTCGTCTAGGCCCTCGAACTCCTCGATGATCGTGTCTTGTATCTCGTTGATAGTCATAAGTTCGTTCAGTCAATTGATTGGCGAAGATAAGGCTTTTATCCTCATTCCCCAAATGCCTCGCTCTCGGCCGTTCGCTCTGCCTCGAGCTGACGAGCGGCCTCCTCGAGCTGGGTATACCAACCCTCGCCAAAGGCCCGTATCAGTGGAGCACGCAGAAACTGGTACACACGCACCCCCTCGCGTCGTCCTCGTCTAAGAGCACTACGGCATACACTCCATCGGTGGTAGTTGACCGCAGTGAACTGGCTGTAGCGCGTCAGCCGTATCGGGTAGAGCTGGCAGCTCAGAGGCTTGATCCAGTCGGTCTGCCCCTCGTAGTACACGCGCTCGTAGGCACACTGACAGCCACCATCGGGGCTGTAGGTAGTGAATACACAGTCCTTGCCATCGACGATGCTCGTCACCTCGTCGCCATCCTCATCGAGGTAGCTCACACCCTGCTCCTCGATCACCTGTAGGGCACGTGGCGAGAGCAGATGCCGTACCTTGGGTAGGTGTTCGCGTAGCTTGTCGGCCTCGCCAGCCTCTAGGGGCGCACCGCTATCGCCCTCTACACAGCAGATGCCCTTGCACTGCTCGTAGTCGCAGGCGAACATGACGTCGAGGACGTCGAGGCTCACCACCTTGTCTTCTATCTCTATCATACCTTGCTTTTGGCTACAAAGATACACACTCTAGTGGCCACGCTGGCGATAGCGTGCTAGCAGGGTCGATATAGCTACGTTTTGCCAGATGATGTAGGCGGCTGTGGCTAGGGTCGTCAGGGGAGGGAGGAAGAGTGAGCCTAGCCAGATCGATAGGGTCGTGTTCTTCTGCCCTAGAGCATGGCGCATGGCATGCCTATCGACCCCTAGGGCCCCTGCTAGGCTATGCCCTAGGGCGAGCTGCGAGACGCAGGCCACGAGCCCTACGATGGCCATGGAAAGCACCTGCGAGAGCTCTAGATGATCGCGCTCGCAGATGAAGTGCACCGTGTAGCCCATCAGCAGTAGTAGCGAGGTGAGCCAGAGGGTATAGCTCAGCCAGCTATGCCGAGCTATAGCCTTAGTAGCACGAGGGCTGAGCCACTGTAGGAGCCACGCTAGAGCCACTGCGGGTACCACGAGAGGGAAGACCTGAGCGAAGACAGCCCATGCCTGCTCTACGAAGCCTGCTCCACTGCCAACCCCATCGCCCACGTGAGGTAAGACGAGAGGGGCTACGACGATGATCATAGCGTGGCTCAGGAGGACGTACGTGGTGGTGTAGCCCGCCCTGCCCCCGAGCAGGGATACGATCACGGGGCCTGCTGTCGCTGCTGGAGTGATGAAGCACAGGAGCATAGCCGCCCCTACGAGCGGGTCGAGGAGCATGCCGAGGCCGTAGGCGAGAGCCGAGGCGAGGAGCTGTATAGCCAGCAGTATGTAGTGCGAGGGCTGTAGTGCTAGGTCGCGAGGGCGTACATCGAGGAAGGTCAGGAAGAGCATCGCCGAGATGATGTAGGGGATGAGGAATGCCAAGGGCAGGAGCACCTGGCTCAGCACCCCACCGAGCACCATTACCCCTAGGGGTAGCACCCCACGTAGCCTATCGACCATAGAGGTAAGCATACGATAGAGGTGCCTCGAGGACCTCCCCGACAAACTGCCTGATGGACACGAGCCCGAAGTCGCTAGGGCACACCTCCTCGAGGCGTGCCACCACTAGGGCCGCGGCATCGTCCTGCGCTACAGCCTCGTCGAGGCTCTCCACCTCTACGAGGAAGAAGAGGTCGCTCGTGTAGACGTCTATGCCCGAGTAGGGGTAGACGTTGGGGCGTGAGGCGATGTAGCGCATGCTCGTAGGTACTAGGCCGGTCTCTTCGGCGAGCTCGCGCACCACAGCCATCTCTACGGTCTCGAGGGGATCGACGAAGCCACCAGGCAGGTCGAGTGTGCCACGTGCCGGCTCGTGAGCTCGACGCACGAAGAGGTAACGCCCCTGGGGGTCGCGCACGAGGCACGCCACGGCCGAGGCTACATTGTGGTAGTAGGTGAGGCCACAGCCTGTGCACTGCTTGGCACGCTCGCCGTGGTCGGCAAAGCCTTCGCGTCCACATCGAGGGCAGTAGCGGAAGGTGTTGAGGGGGTTGGAGGTCAGCATAGTCGTTGGGGGGCTTGGGGTGAGGGGGGGATGAAGCACAGAGGCTGTGTCGTCCCCTATGGTCAGACACAGCCTCTGCTCGATGGCTATCGGGGCACCCGCCTAGAGAGGCTTGGCCTCCCAGCCGAGGGCACTAGCACCGAGCACGGCAGCATCGCTCTCCTTGAGCTGAGAGAAGAGCAGGCGTGTCTTGCCCTTGTAGATCGTCAAGAGGTTCTTCTCCATGTGGTGCTTGATCGGGTTCATCAAGAGGTCGCCCGACTTGGTCAAGCCACCGAATAGGATGATAGCCTCGGGGCTAGAGAACGTAACGAAGTCGGCAAAGGCCTCCCCGAGGATGGCACCCGTGGACTCGAAGATCTCTAGGGCTAGGGGGTCGCCCTGAGTGGCTGCATCGTACACGTCCTTGCTGGTGATGGTGTTGATGTCTACCGAGCGCAGTAGGCTCTCGTCCGAGCGTATGCTCAGATACTCGCGTGCTGTACGTGCTACACCAGTGGCCGAGGTGTAGGTCTCGAGACAGCCCTGTCGGCCACAGCCACACATACGGCCATTGCGACGCACTATCATGTGCCCGAGCTCGCCAGCGAAGCCATCGTGCCCATAGACGAGCTGACCGCCCACTACGATACCGCTACCTACGCCTGTGCCGAGGGTGATGACGATGAAGTCCTTCATACCACGAGCGGCGCCATAGGTCATCTCACCGATAGCGGCAGCATTGGCATCGTTGGTCAGGGCTACGGGGATGCCCATGCGCTCCTGTAGCATGCGTGCTAGGGGTATCTTACCCTTCCAGGGGAGGTTGGGGGCAAACTCGATAGCACCCGAGAAATAGTTGCCATTGGGAGCGCCGATACCGATACCGCGGATAGCCTCCTTGCCACCGACCTGATCGATGAGCATATTCAGCCCCACGACGAGGTCATTGAGGTAGAGCTCCACGTCGTTGTGGGTAGCTGTCTTGATTGAGGCATTAACGACCACATTGCCACGAGCGTCTACGATCCCGAAGACGGTATTGGTGCCGCCGAGGTCAACGCCGATTACGTAGGATTTCTCCATGTTGTGTACGGTTGCTAGTTTGTTTATTTTAATATTTACGTTTGGAGGACAAAGATAATAAACTATCTCGAATATCCAACCCCTACTCAGCCAAACGCCAGGGCAGTGGTGTAGCGATAGGCGAGCCACGTGCCTACGAGCCCTCTAGGCTCTGGTAGAGGTCATTGGGCCACGAGGTGCCCTAGAGGCACTACTGGGGCTCGAGCCCCGAGCCCGCGTATACCGAGGATGGGCGAGGGGAGAGACGGGGGCATAGCGTGGAGAGGCATCTGCCTCGGCCCCCCTCCACCGAGTGTTTGCCGATGGTGGAGGGGTGAGGAGGGCCCCCCAAGGATTAGGGGCGACGCCAGAGATGAGAGGATGGCGTAGCTTGGGGGGAGAGGTGGTAGGGGGACCAGGCCGATGTCGGGGAGAGGGCTCTTGCCTCGCACTATAGGCGAGGCTGGAGCCGATATGGTGTAGAGGCTAGTAGCCTACTATAGCTAGCACTGACCTACCCAGAGCCGAGGCGGAGGCTCCTCGGGTGGTGGGGGCTCCTCGGGTGGTGGGGGCTCCTCGGGGAGCAGAGCCTCGGGAGCCTTGATACCGAGGCGACGCAGCTCGGTGATGATGAGCTCGTGGATGGTATCCAAGAGCTGTATGCGGTCGCTCGTCAAGCGTTGCACATCATCATCACTTCGCCTGCGTCTCCGCGATCGTTGTGTTGTGTGGTGTTGGCCCATACCGCATTGGTTTTGTTCCGAGAGCAAAGCTACTGCCCTAGGGGCGTATGCGCCTTGTGCAAATCGGACAGAAAACTGTGCAAATCGGACGCCTTGCCCCGTGGCACCTGTGCCAATCGGACATCGACCCTAGCCAATCGTCTGTCCTCTAGGCTAGTAGTGGGCGCACCAGCCTCTCCTCCCTCTGTCCCCTAGTATCCAACCTTCCTCGCGCCCAGTGATAAGGCTACAGGGGAGCCTCGCCCTCGGGTTTGCTGGGTCTGCGCCGATACTCGGCAGGGGTAATGCCGTACACTTTCTTGAAGGCGTGGTAGAAGCTCGAGACGTGCTCGAAGCCACTGCGCTCGGCTACCTCCTCGATCAGGAGGTCGGGCTGGGAGCTTAGCAGATGGGTTGCCTTGTGCATCTTGATCTTCATGAGGTAGGAGGTAGGGGTATCGCCCGTGAGGGTTACCACCTTGCGGTATAGCTGTCGGGGGCTCATGCAGAGCTTCTTGGCGAGGGTATTGACGTCGAGCATTTGCTTCTCGAGTAGCAGGTAGGCGGTATCTATCACCTTGGTGAGGAACTGGCGCTCTACATCGCTGAGCTGGGGCTCCTCCTCGGGGCTAGCCTCCTGTGCCTCGAGATGAGCAAACTTCTGACGCAGTAGGCGATGACGCTCGAGGAGCTGATCGACACGGGTGCAGAGCTCGCCAGTACTGAAGGGCTTGGCGAGGTAGGCATCGGCCCCTGCCTTGAAGCCCTCGATACGCTCGGCCTCGGTGGCCTTGGCCGTAACGACGATGATGGGGATGTGGTTGACGATCTCGCTAGAGCGCACCTCACGGCATAGGTCTAGCCCCGAGAGGCCAGGCATCATCAGGTCGGTGATGATGAGGTCGGGCACCAGCTCTAGTACCTTCTCGAGCCCCTGTGTGCCGTCGGAGGCGTACGATAGGGCGTAGTGCGAGCCGATCTGTGAGCCGATGTAGGCGGCTATGTCGCTGTTGTCCTCGATGATGAGGATACGCCGTTCGCTATCCTCGGGTGTGCTGTCCACGAGCTGAGCAGGGAGCTCGGGTAGCATGGGGCTATTGCTGGGGGTGGCGTGGCAGGCGAGCTTGCTATCGCAGTGTATCGGCAGGACAATGCGAAAGGTGGTGCCACGGCCCACAGTGCTCTCTACCACTATCTGTCCCTCGAGGGCATCCATGATCTGCTTGACGAGGGCGAGCCCTACGCCTGTGCCTAGGTGCTGGCCGTGCCCCTCGGCCTGATAGAAGGGCTCGAAGACGTGGGGTAGGCTCTCGGGGCTGATACCTGTGCCACTATCCTCTATGTCGATGAGGAGCCTATCGCCTTGTCGCTGAGTAGCTATGCGTATGTAGCCGTGCTCGGGGGTGAACTTGAAGGCGTTGGAGAGCAGATTGTTGAGCACCTTGTTGATGTAGTCGGGTACGAAGTCCATGACCACGGGCTGGGGGGCATGTAGCCGTAGGTCTATGCTACGGCTGTGGGCGTAGTCGCGGTAGCTCTCCACGATCATGGCGATGTGGGCTACGATGTTGCCGTTGCACCAGTCGGGGTTGCCCGTGGCGGACTTGATCTTGGAGATGTCGAGGAGCTGGTTGATGAGGGCTAGTAGGCCGTGCCCCTGCTTCTCTATCATAGCGGCCTTGGCGACAATATCGGGCGAGGCATCGGCTCTGCCCTGTATATCGTGCCCTAGCCCGATGACGAGGGTGAGGGGTGTGCGAAACTCGTGAGTGATGTTGGTGAAGAAGTTCTCCCTCATGGCCGACATCTGCTTCAGTGCCCTATGGCTACGTGCCCGTAGGTGGTAGATGTAGAGTAGGGCACCTAGGTAGAGCAATACGAGTGCTAGGATAGCATAGCCCGTGTAGTACACCTTGCGCTCCTGTGCGAGCTGTAGCTGTGCCTGCTCGGTGCGCTGGGCTTGGTGCTTGCGCTCTATATTGACGCTCGTATTGTGTATGCGATTGACCTGCTCCATATCCACCACGCTATTGCGTAGCTCTGTAGCCTGTTCGTGAGCCTCGAGTGCCGCGCGGCTATCGCCCACGTGCTTGTAGTGGCGGTAGTAGAGGGTGTAGATGTCGGCGAGGTGCTCCTTGGACTTGATGCGCTCGGCCACCTCCCTAGCTTGGCCTAGGTAGGCGAGTGCCTTGTCGGCTCTGTCGGTAGCCTGATAGATGCCAGCTAGGGCGAGTAGCATGTTGAGGGCATGCCACTCGTCTTTGGAGGCCTGCATTAGCTGGTAGGCCAGCTCGTACTCGCGCTCTGCGTCTTGGTACTGCTTGGCCTTCTCGTGGAGTGAGCCGTAGTAGGTATGGCATAGGGCAATGCCTAGGGTGCTGCCCGCCTCTTGGTTGAGTGCCATAGAGTGGCGGTAGTAGGTCCATGCCGAGTCGGTCTGCCCCTGAGCCTCGAAGATAGCCCCGAGGTTGGCATAGTTGATAGCCTGCCCCACCTCGCTCCCTAGGCTTATCTCACCCTCGAGAGCTTGGCGCAGTAGGCTGTCGGCTTGGCGATAGTTGCCTAGTGTCATGTAGATGTTGCCTAGGCCATTGAGCGACACGACACGATTTTTGCGAGCAGCAAACGAAGAGTCGGCATGCGCTTGGCTGAGGACGAGGGCTCTGTAGTGGTACTCCTGCGCCACATCGAGCATCCCCATACGTCTGTAGTCGGTGCCTATGTTGTTGAGGGCCTGCACCCACTCGAGGGTGTCGCCTAGGGCTTCGACCTGCTCGAGGCCACGGCTGTGCACGCTTAGAGCCTCGTCGAAGTGGCTCTCGTTGCGTAGCTCCTTGCCCCACTCACGTAGGGCGACGATGCTCCCGAGCCTATCGCCCTCGCGCTCCAGCCTCTGCTGTAGGGCACGCAGGGCATCGAGACCACGGGCACCACGTACGAGGCTATCGACAGCACTGCGCTCTGCAGGGGTGATGTGGGCTGTGTCTGTGCCACAGCCTACAGCGAGTAGGGCACAGAGGGCGCAGAGTAGGGATAGCCCGAGGCGTTCGAGGCCTAGGCGAGGGTAGGTGCAGGGGGTGTAATGCTCGTGTCTCATAACTACATATAGCTCTATCTATGTGCTCCCCGAGGGATATGCTATGAGCCCCACCATGCTGTCGGCTCACAGCCGAGACGAAGATACACATAATTTGCTGATATGCGAGCCAGAGGTGATGTGCCCCAAATATCGATAGCTTCGTAGCTGGTATTATCCCAGCGGCACGCATTAGTCCTATGGCTCCTCACGTGCGCTAGCCTCTTACGGAGCCTTCGCTTGGTTAGTGCCCCGTGGGCAGATCGTCAGAGGCTATACCTCTTGATGGTACCTTCCTTGTTTCTCACCTGTAGAGGCGGGGCATCGTAGGCTAGCGTGTGTAGCTCTCCTGAAAAGCCTAGGGCGAACGAGGTGGCACCCCTAGGGTGAACGCCTCGTTCGCCCTAGGGGTAAAATGCGTTCGCCCTAGGGGTGCCAGTTCCTCATCCCTTCCTCGCGCCCTGCCCTAGGCGAGAGGGCAAGGAGCCCTCGTACAAGTATCGCCATGGTCGATATTGAATGTCGATGTGGGACGATGTCGGATGACCACTATCGAGGCAATACCCCTATCGGTGGGCTTGGTGATGTGGAGCTTAATGATTATCTTCGCGGTGATAGAGGCGTCTATCGGTGGCTCGCATAGACCCCTGCCTAGCATGGCTAGGTGTGGGTATTGTGGAGAGCTTAGGATGTAGTGTGCTCGAGTAGAATAGTCCTCCAAGGTGTCTCTCGGGGCGGTTTTTATGATCCTGCTATCGGCTAGTGATCAGTGCCTTATCGCTAATAATGCGGTGAGGTTGTAACTGCCCTCAAATTTTGGAGGGTAAAGACAACAGCGCGAGCACAGCCGAATGACGCTTAGCGACTGCTACGACCCAGAGGTCGTGGCAGTCGCTTCGTTTGGTGGGGTAGAGAGAGGGTATGTAGTGCGGGGTGGTATGACGGATGATGATTGGCTCTATCCTCAGCCTCGGATATGTTCCTAGCCTGCACCCATGTATGTGGCACACGGACACGATGCTACGCCTAGCGGTGTGGCTTGCTCGGGTAGGGCGAAATTTGTTACCTTTGCTAGTCCAATAGTAAGTAATGTAACTAGGCATGAGTGAGCAGAGCATAGTGTTGGCCTACAGAGATACGCTGATATGTAGGCATGAGCATATCCTATTTCAGGGGTTCTCGCTAGAGGTCGGGGCGGGGGAGTTTGTCTACCTCATGGGCTCTGTCGGCTCGGGCAAGAGCACCCTGCTGAAGACGATCTATGGCGAGGTACCCATAGCCTCGGGGCAGGCTCGTGTCTTCGACTACGACCTCACCAAGCTACGTCGCCGACAGCTACCCGAGCTACGTCGTAGCCTAGGGATCGTCTTCCAAGACTTTCAGCTACTGCCCGACCGCACCGCCTACGATAATCTCGATGTGGTGCTACGTGCCCTCGGATGCAAGAAACAAGCCGAGCGACGCGAGCGCATTGAGCAGGCTCTGCGCGATGTAGGCCTCGAGAACAAAGGCTACAAGTACCCCCACGAGCTCTCGGGTGGCGAGCAGCAGCGCGTGGCCATAGCCCGTGCACTCATCGGGCGTCCGCGTGTCATCCTAGCCGATGAGCCCACGGCCAACCTCGATGCTGAGAGTGGGCTACAGATAGCCGAGCTACTGCACCGCCTATCGCGCGACACGCAGACGGCCGTCATCATGGCCACGCACAACGTGCAGGTCGTGGAGCGTTTTCCCGCTCGTGTGCTCGACCTACAGGCCATGTGCCTCGAGCCTCAGCACAGAGAGATATAGCAGACATCCTATCCCACCCCCTTAGCATAGTCCATCAGATTGAAAGTAATGAAGTTTGGAGGCACGTCCGTCGCCTCCGCCGAGCGTATCCGCCACGTGGCGGATCTGATCACTAGTACCGATGAGCCCAAGATCGTGGTGCTCTCGGCCATGGCTGGTACCACCAATACCCTCGTGGAGATCAGTCGCCAGCTCGTCCTGAGGCACCGGCACGAGGCTCTGACGCTACTGACCAAGCTCAAGCGCAAGTACGAGCAGGAGACCCAAGCCCTCTTCACCGACAAGGCTAGCTACGACCGTAGCTGGACGATGGTCAATGAGACCTTCTTCTTCCTAGAGCAGATATGCTATACCGACCACTTCACCCTCTACGACGAGAAGAAGATCCTAGCCCGTGGCGAGCTGCTGAGCACAGCCATGATGCTGGGGCACCTCGCCGACAGAGGCTACAAGGCTGTGGGTCTGCCTGCCCTCGAGTATATGCGCACCGACAAGAATGCCGAGCCCGACCTCCCCTACATCCGCACACACCTCGAGGCCATCATGGCACGTGTGGGGCAGGAGAGTAGCCTCTTCATCACCGAGGGCTACATCTGTCGCAATGCCTTTGGCGATATTGACAACCTACAGCGTGGCGGTAGCGACTACACCGCCACCCTCGTCGGGGCCGCCCTACAGGTCGATGAGATACAGATATGGACCGACATCGACGGCATGCACAACAACGACCCCCGTGTCGTCGATGCCACCGAGCCCGTGCGCAGCCTGCGCTTCGAGGAGGCTGCCGAGCTGGCTTACTTCGGTGCCAAGATCCTGCACCCTACCTGCATCGTCCCTGCCCATGCCGCAGGTATCCCCGTCCGTCTGCTCAATACCCTAGCACCCGAGGCCCCAGGTACGCTCATCTCCAACGTTACCGACAAGGATCAGATCAAGGCCGTAGCGGCCAAGGATGACCTCTCTATGGTGCGTGTGCGTAGCAATCATCAGATGACCTCATGGAGCTTCGTGGGTAGGGTCTATGCTACCCTCGAGCACTATGGCGTACCTGTGGATATGATCGCCTCGGCCGAGGTAGCACTATCGTTCGCTGTCGAGACGGCACGCCTCTCGCCACAGCTCATCGCCGACCTACGTCTGCTCGGTGAGGTAAGCGTGGACGATGGGCTGACCATAGTATGTGTAGTGGGCGATCTCGAGGCCGAGAACGTAGGCTTTGAGGCACAGATCCTCGAGGCCCTGCGCGATATACCTCTGTGGATGATCTCCTATGGTGGTAGCGACTACAACATGGGTGTCCTCATCGAGAGCGCCAACAAGCGCGATGCCCTCAAGGCCCTCAGCCAGCATCTCTTCGGCCGTCAATAGCCCTCGCTGTATGCCTACCATACCCTCTCGCCTCTCGCTATGGCTCGGGCTCACACGCCCACGCACTCTGCTCTCGGCCCTGTCGTCGGTGATGGTGTGTGTGGCCTACGCCCTTAGCCTCGGGGAGGTGTCGTGGCCACGAGTGCTCCTGCTCGCCCTCATCGCCATTAGTGCACAGATAGCGAGCAATATCGCCAACGACCTCATCGACTACCGCAAAGGAGCCGACACCGAGGCGCGCCAAGGCCCCATGCGCCCCCTTAGCCGAGGGCTCCTCACCGAGAGGGAGGTCCTCGTCGCCCTATCCCTTAGCCTCGTGGTGCTCGTGGCTAGCGGCATAGCTCTCATCGCCTCCACGACGTGGTGGCTGTCGGTAGTGGGTCTTAGCGTCGTTGTGGGTCTCTTCGCCTACTCGGGGGGCCCCTATCCGCTCGCCTATCACGGGCTAGGCGATGTCGCCGTACTTGTCTTCTTCGGCTGGGTACCCGTCGTCGCAGGCTTCTACGTCCTCACGGGCGAGGTCTGGGATGCCACCCTATGGCATCTGGCTACCTCTATCGGGTTAGCGAGCGTCAATATCCTTGTGGTCAATAACTACCGCGACTACGATGAAGATCGCCAGGTAGGCAAGCGCACCCTCATCGTGCGCCTCGGGCGCGACTTCGCCCCACGTCTCTACCTCGCCTGCGGTATGCTCTCCCTGCTCCTGCTCTATCCGATCTACTCGGCCTGGGGTATGCTTCTGCTCCTGCCCTACGGAGGCATGATGCTACGTGCCTATCGTAGCCTACAGACGAGGCAGGGGGCAGAGCTCAATGCTACCCTTGGGGCTACGGCGCGCAACGTCTTCTTCCTCGCCCTCTTGATCAGCCTCATGCTGTGGCTGAGATAGCGGTGTACATCCGACACTATCGAACGATTTACTATATATGCCTATGCAAGACCTAATCAAACAACGCCGCTCAGAGCCCTGGCGAGCAGAGCTTCGCAAGGCCCTCTCCAACCGTGAGCGCACGGCCCTAGAGCCACGCATCATGGCCGAGCTACATCAGGAGCCTACCATTGCCTCCCTATACATCGAGGACAAGCTCGGCTACACCCCCGAGGAAGCCCTCGCTGAGGCACGTCGATGCCTCGACTGTCCCTCGCCTGGCTGTGTAGAGGCATGCCCTGCCCACATCCATATCCCTACCTTCATCAAGCACCTCGAGTGTGGTCAGATGACGGAGGCATGGCAGACGCTACGCGAGCGTAGTACGCTGTCGGCTATATGCTCTCGTGTCTGCCCGCACGACCAGCAGTGCGAGGGAGGCTGTATCTACCCCACTAGCCTCAAGCAGCGTGCTGTAGGCATAGGAGCCCTAGAGCGCTACGTAGCCACCTACGAGCATAGGCATAGAGCCGAGCTGGGGACTATGGCCTCGCCACAGCCTAGCCTAGGGATACGTGTCGCTGTAGTGGGGGCTGGCCCTGCGGGGCTGGCTGCCGCGCACGACCTCGCCCTACTGGGCTACGAGGTAACGGTACTCGAGATGCTCGATGCCCCTGGTGGAGTGATGCGTACGGGGATACCTCGCTTTCGCCTGCCGGTAGAGGTTATCGATGATGAGGTAGCTCGTCTCGAGGCCTATGGCGTGCACTTCCGCTATGGTGTGCGTGTGGGGCGCGATGTGTCGGTCGAGGAGCTACGTGCCGAGGGCTATGCGGCTATCTTCCTAGGTACGGGAGCTGGTATATCCAACGTCATGGGTGTACCAGGCGAAGACCTCCCTGGGATAGAGCTCGCAGGCGACTATCTCTATGCCCCCAATATGTGCCTGCCTAGCGATGCTCCCACGCGCCTACGCCGACAAGACGGCAAGCACGTAGCGATCATAGGAGGAGGCAATACGGCCATGGATGCGGCCCGTACAGCGCGTCGTCTAGGTGCCGAGCGCGTGGTCGTCGTCTACCGCCGTGGTATGGAGGAGATGCCTGCCTGTCGCGATGAGGTAGAGCATGCCCTAGCCGAGGGGATAGAGTTCATGACGCTACACCAGGTAGGGGCCTATCATGCCGATGCTACTGGGCATGTAGCCGAGATGGAGCTGATAGAGATGACACTCACCGAGCCCGATGAGAGCGGTCGCCGACGCCCCGTACCCACAGGGCAGACCTGCCGTGTACCTATCGATGAGGTGGTGGTCTGTGTGGGGGTATCGCCCGATGAGGAGCTACCGCGCTCTATCGAGGGGCTCGAGACCAAGTGGGGGAGGGTCGTCGTGGTCAATGGTCGTCAGGAGAGCTCCGTCCCCCTCGTCTACGCTGGTGGCGATGCCAGCCGTGGAGGAGCTACCGTCGTCCTAGCTATGGCCGATGGCCGCCGTGCAGCGGCAGCCATACATGCACGCCTTAGCGAGCGGAGCGAGAGCTAGGGCCCCCAAGTCGTATGCGATGCGCTATGTAGAGGTCATACTACCCCTTGCCCTATCGGAGCAGTACTACTATGCTTGGCCCGATAGTCTGTGGGATCGAGAGCCTAGTGCCTCGCCCATAGGCTATCGGGTCTTGGTGTCTTTTGGGCGCAAGCGGTTCTACACGGGTATCGTATGCGCTGTGGTCGAGCACCTCCCAGCCGAGGTGAGCCCCTCCGCGATCAAGCCCCTCGAGGCCGTGCTCGATGAGCGACCTCTCGTATCGGTAGCACAGCTCGAGGTATGGCGATGGCTGGCACATTACTACCACTGTAGCCTAGGTCAGGTGATGCGTACGGCTCTCCCTGGTGGCCTACTCCCCGAGAGCCATACTATCGTCTACTCTATGCCCGACTATGTCGCCTCCACGCCTCTATCCCCTGCCGAGCTCGAGATACTCGATGCCCTAGGCCTATCGGGAGGGCAGGGGGTGTCGGTCGATGCTCTGCGCATGCGCCTCGGGCGTAGCAGCGTTTCTAAGGCCTTCACACGGCTCATCGAGCTAGGAGCTATCTATACCGAGGAGGCAGTGCGTAGCCGTTATCAGCCTCGTTTGCGTGCCTATATAGGCCTAGCAGAGGCTTATCAGTCGGAGGCGTCTATGTCGATGCTCCTCGACAGCCTTGCGCGCTCACCTAGGCAGGGCGATCTGCTCCTCGAGCATCTCGACTACCTCTCCTCCCTCGGCCTCGGCTACGATGCCCTACGCCTGCGCTCGGAGGTAACTCGAGGCGATGCCTCCCGATCGGCCGTGCTTAGGAAGCTCGTGGACAAGGGCATTCTAGTACTACATCAGCGTGCCGATAGCCGTATCGACACTACCGCGAGTGCCCCCAGTGTCGCCACTTCTGTCCCCTCGTCTCCAGCCCTAGACGCCCCTATTACCTTGCTGTATGCCTCGCATCGCCAGGACAAGGAGTATGAGATCATCGCCCACGTGGCTCGCACCATCGAGGCTGGCCGGCAGGTGCTGCTCCTGACGCCCTCGGCACACGATACGCCCTCGGCTACGAGCTACCTCGAGGCCTTGGCGCAGGCCTCGGAGCATAGGGTCTACCACTACCATGTAGGCGTTAGCGAGGCCAAGCGCACCGAGCTGTACCAGCGTCTAGCCCACGATGCCAGCCCCTGCCTCGTCATCGGCACGCGTACGGCTGTCTTCCTGCCGATGCAGTCTCTAGGGCTGATCATCGTAGACGAGGAGCAGGAGTATATGTACAAGCAGCAGCACGCTGCCCCCTACTTCCATGCGCGCGATGTAGCCCTCTACCTAGGGCACCGCCTCGAGACACAGGTGCTACTGGCCTCGACTACCCCCTCGGCCGAGGCTCTCTTCAACGTATGGCGAGGCAAGTATGCCCTTCGACGTCGGGAAACCTCCTCTGCCCTCGAGGTGTATCGCCCCGCGATAGAGACGATCGACCTAGGCCGACAGCGCGAGATAGGAGCCCTGCCCTATGGGCGTAGCCTCTCGCAGGCTCTCTGCCACGAGATACGCACGACGCTCGATAGGGGGCAGAGGGTACTCCTCCTACAGAATAGGCGTGGCTATGCGCCCTATATGCTGTGCGATAGCTGTGGAGAGCGCGTACAGTGCCCTCAGTGCGACGTCAGCCTACACTACTTCGCCTCTAGCCGACAGCTACGGTGCCCCTACTGTGCCTATCAGGCTCCCGTACCGCAGACATGCCCCTCGTGTGGTGTGCAGTCGGTACGCTATCGAGATGGAGCTCGTCCAGCCCTGCGCTCTATAGGCTATGGTACCGAGCGTGTGGAGGAGGAGGTCGCTCAGCTCTTCCCCGAGGCACGCCTGATGCGCATAGATAGCGAGAGCCTACAGACGGCTAGGAGCCGTGCCGAGATAGCCCAGCGTATAGAGGCTGGCGATGTAGATCTGCTCATAGGTACACAGCTTATCCGAGGGCAAGCTGTGTGGGACAATATCGGGCTGATAGCAGTCGTGCAGCTCGATGCCATACTCCACTATCCCGACTTTCGTGCAGGCGAACGGGCCTACCAGCTCCTCCACCAGCTCCTGCTACGCTCTACAGGCTCACAGCCACGCCTCCTCCTACAGACGCTCCAGCCCGATCATCCCTTCATCGCCGCCCTGCGCCAGCACGACTACGATGCCTACATCGGTCAGCAGCTCCACGAGCGTCAGTTGTGCCCTTTCCCTCCCTTCGTACGCATGAGCTATATCCGCCTACGAGCCTTTGACGAGGTACTAGTAGAGCAGACAGGGCAGATGCTCATCGAGCTACTGCGCTCACGGCTGGGGCACGAGGCCGTGAGCGATCTGCACACTCCATCGGTAGCCCGTGTAGAGATGCAGTACCTGCGCCTCATCATCTGCCGCAGACCCTATAGCTCGAGCTTCGTGGGGGAGCGAGCCGCTTTCGCCTGGGCTCAGCAGGAGCTCTATGAGCGGTTTCCCTCAGCACGCCGTGCACGCATTGCCTTCGACATCGATCCCCATTAGCCCCCCTTGGGGGGGCCACACCCAATAGCACACGATGCCCACGCCTCCTTCTCGGGGGCGTGGGCATCGTGTGCTATTGGGCCTACCCTAGCGGCGGGTGTAGGTGATGGGCTGCTCGCCCAGCTTGGCCGTCAGGGTACGATCACTGACCTTGGTGTCCGTCCAGATGTAGATACCCGAGGTCCCGCGGAGCTCAGTCTGTGCCGACTCGAGCATATTCTTGAGGATGTCGGCCTTGATGGTCTCGTAGTCGTTCGCGGGGAGCACCTCCTTGGCAGGCTGCGAGCCGATGGTCCAGTCGATGAGCTCGGTGCGGATGTCCGTCCATCGTGTGGTGAACTCGACAGCCTTGAGACCCGACTCCCACCGTGCAGGGGTCTCGACCTTGAGGGTCATCTTCTCGAGCCGATCGCCCTCGTCGTGCTGGATGGTGAAGACGCGTGTGAAGACGGCCGTCTGGTCATCGTTGATCGTCAGGGAGTTCTCTAGGAAGCCCTCGGGCAGGGGGCGACCCGTCTCGTCCCATGTGCCGATGAGCTCTGTTTGGTCCATACACGAGGTCAGTGCCCCGAGCAGACACAGGGCAAGGGCGAGTGCTTGTCTCCAGCCCTTCTTGTTGGATTGGTTCATCTTGGATTGGTAATATTTGTTCGTAATGCAAAAATATACAAAAGATGGGATGTATGCAAGCCTAGAGGCACGTCGAAGGCTCGGATGCTGGTCGCCTCGCCCCCCCTCGCTCTAGAGTGAAGCGATCGGCCACACGCCACCGACCGCCCCCTTGCCCTAGGGTGATCGGAGCGACCGCCTAGGGTGAACGATCCGTTAGGCCTAGGGTGATTGCCTCGTTCACCCTAGGGGGTAAAGTCTCACTCACCCTAGGCCTTTTTCGCATCTGTCCTACACTCTTGCCACCCAATGACTTACCCGACAGGATACAAGAAGCCCCCAGTGGGCTACTACGGCGTAGCTCGCTGGGGGCGAAGGGGGGAGCGACTGGCAGGGCGGGGCTATTTCTTGTGCATCATCACCTCTAGCACCTTGCGGTCGGTCTCGAGCATGCCATCGCGCCCGATGAAGGCGAGGTTGCGTATGCTCTCATCGACGTCATCGTGTACGATACCCTCTATCGAGGTACAGCTCTGGCTCTCGATAGCGAGCATGGCAGAGATCATAGCCGAGCTGATACCCGTCGAGGCCTTGAGGCTACAGCTGGGCTTGGCACCATCGCAGATCATACCCGTGACGTTGCCCACCATGTTCTTGATCGCGAAGCCCGACTGCTCCTTGCTCCCGCCAAGCAGGTAGACGATAGCCGCCGAGGATCCTACGCCCGAGACCACCATGCCACACAGACCACTTAGGCGGCCTAGGAGCTGCTTGATGTACACCACCATTAGGCTACTGAGCATTAGGGCGCGCACCGTGGCCTCGTGGCTGGCACCCTGGCTCTCGGCGAAGGTTAGCACGGGGAGTGTAGCCGTAATGCCTTGGTTGCCACTGCCCGAGTTGCTCATCACGGTGAGGGGAGCACCACCCATGCGTGCATCGCAGGCTCCGCTGGTGTAGGCGATCATACGTGTGAGGGGGCTAGTACCCATGAGGCTCTTGCCAGCCTCGCTCTGTATGAGACGGCCTATACTGTGGCCGTAGCGACTGCTGAGGGCGTGTTCGCCTACGCGCTTGTTCTGTAGGGCAGCCTCGTAGATGAACTCAAGCTGCTCGAGCGGTGCCGTCGTCGCGTAGTCGTACACGAGGTCGTAGCTCAGCTCTATATCCTCGGGCTGTAGGGTGCTCTGATCGATGAGCTCGCTACACTCGCTGGCGGTGGGGATGGAGGTGTCGCCACAGGGAGCCTCGCTAGCTGGCTGTCCATCTCTCTCTAGTAGGCGTATGCCCGTATGGGTGTGCTCGATGATAGCGCGTGATGTATGCCCCTGCTGGCTGGAGGCGAGCACCTCTACGTAGAGCTTGTCGATACCCTCGTCTTGGCAGAGCTCTATGGTGATGAGGTCGCGCTCTACGAAAGCCTTGGCCTCGTCGAGAGTCTCCTGCCCGAAGCCCTCGAGCACCTGTAGCCCACGCTGGGGGCACCGGATCACAGCCCCTAGAGCTATGGCGATAGGGATACCGATCATACCAGTGCCTGGTATGCCTACACCCATGGCGTTCTTGATCATGTTGGCACTCAGGCGTACGGTGATGTGGGCGACCTCACCTGGGAGAACGTTGGTGGCATATGCGACCGCTAGGGCGACGCATGCAGGCTCGGTACAGCCTGTGGCAGGCACTACCTCACGGCGAATGAGGCTGTCTATCCTGCGGAGTGTCTCTGTAGTCATCATATAGGGAAGTTAGGGGTGGAATAAGGGATAAATCGTCATGCCAAGTACTGCTGCTATGCCTATGATGAGTAGCGGGCTACGGCGATAGTAGTAGACGGCTACGAAAGCCGCGGCAAAGAGTACGAGGCTAATAGCAAACTGCACGGGGGTGTCGGTGGGTGAGCCAAAGTTGTCCTCAGTCATCAGTAGGATAGCCGCTGCAGCGATTAGGCCTACGATGGTGGGGCGCAGAGCCGAGAGGATAGCCTGCATCAGAGGCTTGTCCTTGTTCTTGAGCAGGAAATAGCTCAGCCCTATCATCAGGGCGAAGGGGAGCCAGACGACCGATAGTGTGGCGATAGCTGAGCCTAGTATGCCCATTAGGGGCGGATAGCCTGCCTCGACGACTGCGTGGTAGCCGATGTAGGTGGCTGCATTGATACCGATAGGGCCAGGCGTCATCTGGCTAATGGCCACGATGTCGGTGAATTGCTGGGCCGAGAGCCAGCCCTGTCGCATCACCACCTCGGTCTGTATGAGGGAGAGCATGCCATAGCCCCCACCGAAGTTGATAATGCCGAGCTTGCTAAACGTGAGGAAGAGCTGTAGGAAGATCATATCTGTCGGCGAGTGTATAAGCCATAGAGCAGGCCGAGTAGACCTGCGCCTAGGATGACGTAGAAGGGGGACACACCTAGCAGGGCGATGAGGATGGCAGCGACGATAGGCACCCAAAAGTTGTGGCGCGAGAGGCGTGCCGAGCGTGCCATAGTGAAGACTGGGGCTGCGATCAGGGCCACGACGACAGGGCGTATGGCGCGGAAGGCATACTCGACGAGAGGCTGCTCCTTGAACGCCTCGAAGAACATCGCTATCCCCAAGATGATGACAAAGGAGGGTAGGATGGTACCTAGCGTGGCGCAGATGGCACTGGTTAGCCCCCCGAGCTTGTGCCCGATGTGGCTACTCATGTTCACTGCGAAGACCCCTGGGGCTGTCTGCGACACAGCTAGGATGTCGAGAAACTCCTCCTTGGTGAGCCAGCCTTGCCTCTCGACGAGCTCATGCTCCATCATCGGTACCATCGCATAGCCTCCGCCTATGGTACCGATGCCTATCTTGAAGAATATCCCGAAGAGCTTGCCATTGAGGCCCATACCGACCGATGCTTAGATGTGGATCACTTGAGTACAGACACGTGCCACCTCCTCGTGGTGGGTGATGAAGAGGGCGATGCGCCCCTCGATGTTGTCGCGCATATTGCGTAGCAGGGTGCGCTCCGTCTCGCTGTCGAGGGCACTAGTGGCCTCATCGAAGAGCAAGATACGCCCTGGGCGCAGTAGCGAGCGAGCTATAGCGATGCGCTGTGCTTGCCCCTCCGAGATCCCTATCCCGCGCTCACCGATACGTGTATCGAGGCCACTGGGGAGGTCGTAGACGAAGTCGGCTACAGCGATGTCTAGCACCTGTCTGAGGCGACGGTCGTCGGCTTTGGGGTCGCCCACGAGTAGGTTCTCACGAATAGTGCCACTGAAGAGGGTATTGCCCTGTGGCACGTAGACGAAGTTGCTACGTGTAGCCTCGCTCACCTCCTCGACTCTATCGCTCGAGCGGAGCTGTATCGTGCCCGAGGCTGGTACTACTAGCCCTAGGAGTAGCCTCAGGAGAGTCGTCTTGCCTGCCCCTGTAGGCCCCATGATAGCGATCATGCTCCCCGAGGAGGCATAGAGGTCGAAGTGCTCGAAGAGCATGGCATCGCCCTCCTGATAGCGGAAGCTCATATCCCTGATCTCGAGGGCGAGGTCGCCCGACAGATGCTGTCTGCGCCCTAGGCTCTCGGTCTGAAACTCTAGTACCTGCACCAGACGCTCGGTGCCAGCCCTAGCCGCTATGATGCCTGGCACTAGCCCCATGAGGTCTACCATGGGCCTCTGGATACGTGCCACGAGCTGTAGGAAGGAGGTCATGAGGCCAAACTGCATCGTTCCCTGCATGATGCCGTACGCGCTCCATAGGAAGGCGAGCGCGTAGCCCCCACTGAAGGCAATGCTCGTCATCAGGCTAGAGAAGATAGTCAGGCGGACACGCCCTCTCGACGCGCTGTAGAGCTGGTTTTGGATCATCTCTAGGCGGTTGATCTCGTCCTCCTGTCGCTCGAAGGTGCGGATCACGGCTTGGTTGCCCAGCGACTCGTGCATATGGGTATTGATCTGGCTCTCCACACTCTTGATGCGCTGGCTAAAGCCGAGCATCTGCCTGTAGAATAGACGCCCGAGGAGTATCGTCAGAGGTATGCCTAGCCCTAGGAGCAGTGCCAGTGTAGGGCTTAGGATATAGAGCATAGTGATAGCCCCTAGGAGCTGTACGAGGGCGATGATGGCATTGGGGAGTGAGGCCGTGAGCAGTAGTACTACCTCGTCGGTATCCTTGATGATGCGGGTGAGCATATCGCCACTATGCAGTAGGCGCAGGCTCTGCCAGCGAGTATAGAGCAGGTGGGCGAAGATCTTGGCACGTATGGTATTGCCCATGCGTACAGCCGTCTTGTTAGTCAGCGACAGCGACAGCAGGCGCACGAGTGTCTGCACGACCAGGGTGCCTACCATGAGGCTGGCATAGAGTACCCAGCTCCCCTCTTGGATGCCGGTGGCTACGTCGACGATCTCCTTGGAGAAGAAGACGAAGAGCAACGACATCATCATGTGCACCGCCCCTAGGAGGATGATCTGCAAGAGCCCCCACTTGAAGCCCCTAAGGAGGTAGAGAATGAAGTGTACCATGGCCTTATCGCTTGCGTCGTCGCAGGGGCTGGCGCACCAAGAGCTTCACCCGTGTGATGAAAGCTACCAGCGGAATAGGACGGATATGCTCGGGCGATACTGGTGCGATACGCCACGAGCGTACGAGTGTACGCCGAAACATAAACCACCGCCTAGACCACATGCTCGAGAAGCGTTTGCCAGCGAAGGCCTCGAAGCCAAAGTTGCCTACGGTGAGGACATCGGCCATGATCATATCGGCTAGGCGCAGGTCTCTGTCCTCTGTAGGTAGGGCTAGGGGGAAGGCCTCGGCACGCCCCCCTAGGTGCCTCACGATAGCTAGGGCAAAGAGGCGCATGGGGCGTAGCAGGTCGAGAGCCTCGGCATAGGCTGTGAAGCGATCGAGGTCGAGAGCCTCGGCATGTCGCTCCAGTAGGAGCATCCAGTCAGCTATCTGCCTCAGCCCTATACCGAGGTAGGAGAAGTGGTGCAGGATGTGCTGAAAGCAGTACACGGCATTGAGCTCTAGCGGTAGCGTGCGGTAGCGCACATCGCCTATGGCTAGATAGGCCCACTCATCGCGCTCTATCACGGGGCGCAGTATATCGGCCAGAGCCTTGTCGTAGCGAGGTATGCCAAAGTAGGCTAGGTGGAGGTGGTTCTCCACAGCAGTACGTCCACGCCAGTAGAGCTGCTCGTAGAGCGAGTCGCCCTGTAGCCGATAGCCACGGCTACGGGCGTAGTCGTTGGCACGCTGGTAGTCGCCTGGGCGGTAGAGGTAGAGGTCTATATCGCCCGAGGCTCGTAGCTTGGGCTGGGGATAGAGGTGCGCCATGGTATGCCCCTTGAGCAGGACGAAGGGTAGCCCCTGTGCCTCGTATTCGTGCCCTACGGCGTGGAGCACCTTGGTGAGGCGGTCGTACTCGTCCTCGGTCTGCTGTATGCCTAGGCCTATCTCTAGGCGTAGCGTGCGCTCGGGGAGTAGCTCCTTGGGGAGGCAGAGCACCCTATCGGCTACTAGGGCGAGGACGCACTGCTTGCGGGCCAGCTCTATCACGGCTCGCCAGTCGCTACTCTGCATCCCCACGAAGAGGCCATGGTCGGGCGTTTCCTCGCGTAGGGCAGCCGAGAGCAGGTGCAGTAGTCGTCGCTCGACGAGCGTAGAGGGTGTCATAGCCGCGCCTATGGATGCTTTAGTGCAGTACGCCTAGCTGGCAGAGCTTGTCGATCAGGGCTGTGGCGTCCGCTAGGGCACGCTCTTCCTCGACTTCATAACGCTCGAGTAGCAGGTCGGCCCATTTGCGGGCGTCAATATCTATATCACGGCTCGCCTCGATGAGGAAGACGGCCGTCTCGTTAAGTGCGACAGCCTTGGTGTAGTCCACATGGCCACCATTGTCGATGATCATGATGTACTCATCGGCTATCTTGCGCAGTCTCAACTCTCCTCCGATTTTCATACCAGTACAAGGGATATTATATATGCAAGTGCAAATATACAAGTTCTACATCACGTTTACAAGGCTTCTACAGTGGCCTCTGCCAGGTGAAGCACCCCGAGAGTGTCGCCAGCTGATGGGCTGGTAGTGCACTATCGAAGAGCCCGTAGAGAGCAGCCCCCGAGCCCGTCATAGAGGCATATATCGCCCCCTGGTCGTAGAGCCATGCCTTGAGCTCGCTCAGGATGGGATGCTGGGGGAAGAGGCTCGCCTCGAAGTCGTTGGTCAGTGCCTCGTGCCACGTCTCTAGAGGACGCGCCACTAGCTCTGCCACTGGGGTGCTATGCCCGCCTATCGCCTTGAGCCCACCGAAAGCCTCTGCCGTGGAGATGTGTAGATGA
>JBHACB010000100.1:0-11377 GCA_041854325.1 Porphyromonas sp. | reverse complement strand
CTCGACAAGGCCAACACCTCGCGTTACGGGCACCCCGAGATGACCAAGGTGAACATAGGCGTAGGCACCAACCCTGGTATCCTCATCAGTGGACACGACCTCGCAGACCTCGAGCAGCTCCTCGAGCAGACCGAGGGTACAGGTGTAGATGTCTACACACATAGCGAGATGCTCCCTGGGCACTACTACCCTGCCTTCAAGAAATACAAGCACTTCGTAGGCAACTATGGCAATGCTTGGTGGCAACAGCGAGAGGAGTTCAGTTCGTTCAATGGGCCTATCGTCTTTACGACCAACTGTATCGTACCTCCTCTCAAGACAGCTACCTACAAGGATCGAATGTTTACCGCCAACGCCACAGGCTTCCCTGGGTGCAAACATATCCCCACGGCGACCGATGGGCGCAAAGATTTCAGCGAAGTAATAGCTATTGCCAAGACATGCGCTGCCCCTACGGAGATAGAGCGCGGTGAGATCATCGGGGGCTTTGCCCATGCGCAGGTCTTCCAGCTGGCCGACAAGGTAGTCGATGCCGTCAAGACAGGGGCTATTCGCCAGTTTGTAGTGATGGGCGGCTGTGATGGGCGTATGAAGGGACGCGATTACTATAGCGAGTTTGCCAAGGCTCTGCCTATGGACACTGTCATCCTCACAGCAGGATGTGCCAAGTATCGCTACAACAAGCTTGCCCTTGGCGACATCAATGGTATCCCTCGCGTGCTCGATGCTGGTCAGTGCAACGACAGCTACTCACTCGCTGTCATTGCCCTCAAGCTCAAGGAGATCTTCCAGCTCAACGACATCAACGAACTCCCTATCACGTACAATATCGCTTGGTATGAGCAGAAGGCCGTTATCGTGCTCCTTGCTCTACTCTATCTCGGCGTCAAGAACATCCACCTCGGCCCTACGCTCCCAGCCTTCCTCTCGCCCAATGTGGCCAAGGTACTGGTAGAGAGCTTCGGTATCGGTGTCATCGGCACAGTCGAGGGCGATCTCAAGAAGTTTGGCCTAGTAGGCTAATCTGTTTGGTTCACTGCCTCCTCGGCTACGTAGCTCTAGGCTATCTAGGGAGATGTACTGAGGAGGTCAGTGGTGACCAATACGAGCTCTAGTAGCTCTATTCTCATCCTAATTTCATACTCTACATCGGATATGATCAACCAGTCTATAGGCGCCATCGTCGCCGATCACTATGCCACGAGCGAGGTCTTCGCCCGCCATGGTATCAATTACTTTAGCCAAGGCGATCGTAGCCTTGCCGAGGCCGCTCGTGAAGCAGGGCTAGATACCGATACCCTCATCGCGGAGCTAGCTCAGGTACATGATAGCCGATACCTCCCTTTCGGCTCTTGGCCTACCGACCTACTCATCGACTATGTCCTCAAGATACACCATCGCAACATTCGTGAGCGTGGCCCCGAGCTTCTCGAGCTGGTGCAGCGTGTGGCTAGAGTACATGGCTCCACGCATCCCGAGCTAGGCGATCTCGAGGCTATATTCACCGAGAGCTTGGAGGATCTATTCTCGCATCTCGACAAGGAAGAATTCGTTCTTTTCCCCTACCTGCTGGAGCTCGACAAAGCTGCCCGTGAGGGCACCGTGGCCCCACCCATGCACTGCGGGTCTGTCATCCATCCCATCGGTGTGATGCGTATGGAGCACGAGGCCGAGGCTCAGAGGTACACGCTTATCACTCAGCTAACGAATGGCTATACAGCTCCCGAGGGCTCCTGCTCGAGCTATCGAGAGATGATGGCTGGGCTCAAAGTCTTCATGACTGCTCTCTACGAACACATCCATCTAGAGAACAATCTGCTCTTCGTGCGTGCGATAGAGCTCGAGCAGACCTGTACTCAGTAGACCATCCACTCCCCTGCTTAGTCTACGACTAGGCTAAGACCAAGTGCGACAGCACCTCCCTACACGGAGGATGTTTGTCGCACTTGGTCTTAACAATTCATCCACACATATACTTCCTATTTATAGACAATTACGCTAAAATATTAGAGGGCGATCACAAAAAATATGCGAAAATATTTGCTGGTTCGGACAAGACTCCTATCTTTGCAGTGTGATACATAGGTAATACAGACAGTAAGGGTAAAAACAAAACCTCTGCCTACCACATTGTGGCACCTGTGCCTCACAAGGGGCAATAGCCTCGCTGGCACGACGGAGCCAATGGATACAAAGCGAGACAAATCGAACAAATACAATACAGAGACTATGGTAACAGTACAACAAATCGCTTTCGGCTACAAGCGTAGTCAAACGCTCTTTTCGAGCCTTAGCCTAGAGATCCCCCAAGGGAGTATCATAGGTCTGCTCGGGCGCAACGGCGAGGGCAAGAGCACCCTCATGAAGCTCATTACAGGTCAGCTACATCCTCGCTCCGGACATGTACAGACGCTAGGCTACGAGGCTCCTCGCAGGCTGGTACCCATGCTACAGCAGGTGTATATGCTTGCCGAGGATGTGGTGCTACCTCGCATGACGGTACGCGAATATTTCGATGTGCTAGCTCCCTACTATCCCACCTACGATCCTGCACTAGCCGAGGAGCTCATCACGACCTTCGACCTCGACTGGCGAATGAACACAGCGCAGATCTCCCTCGGGCAAAAGAAGAAGGTAGCCATAGCCCTCGCCCTATCGCTACGTACGCCTCTGCTCCTCCTTGATGAGCCCACTAATGGCCTCGATATACCATCCAAGTCGGTCTTTCGACGCATGCTCGCCAAGCACATCCGCGAAGAGCAGACGATAATCATCAGTACACACCAGGTGCGCGATCTAGAGCAGCTCATAGACCGCATCGTGCTGCTAGACGGCAATCGCATCGTCTGCAACGAGAGTATCGAGCATCTCTCCCAGCTATTTAGCTTCGGCCCAATATCTGAGGGTACTGCCCACTCGGCTATATACCGTGAGCCCTCTGTCATGGGCGAGTATGGTGTGTGGGCCTCTAGAGACGAGGACGAGATGACAGACTTCTCCATGGAGCTATTCTTCAACGCCATGGTCGGCGCTCGCGAAGGGATGCAGCGCATCATCGGTAGCCATCTCCTATCATCAACCTCCAAAAACTAAACGACAATGAACTCTCCATACACCGCTCATACCTCATCTCTAGGGCGCATTCGCCACTCTATCGTTGCTGATCTGCGTACCTTTGCCCGCCCGTTCATGGCTATGTCGGGGCTAATCTTCATCCTCATCGTCTTGGTGCCTCGTATCCCTGTGCTCTTCACTCTCAACTACGCTGACTGGGCATATGGTTATAGTGCCGATTACATGCCTAGAATAGTATTCTCCGTAGCCTCTTTCATCGTGGGGATCTATACGCTGTGGTATGTCAATAAGCGGGTCTTCTCGGCCGAGCCTATGCCTCTCTCCTTGACACCTACATCGCTTGGAGAGAAAGCCTTGACTATGCTACTCGTAGTCCTCATCCTCAATCTGATCGGTTGGCTGACGAGCGTTGTCTGTATCACTATCGACTGGCTAACGCTACCCATGACTACCTTTCCCAGCCTACAGCCCCTAGAGGGAACGGTCAGCTGGGAGATGATCGAGCATATGCTTGCCTATGAAGAGAGTCGACTACTCCTAGCGATGGGTATTGCCTATGCCCTGCTCTCATTTATCAGTTTGATATATAGTGCTATCCGTATTCGCAACTTTGCACTATCGCTCCTAGGTGGCGTTCTCATCCCTACGTCGATAACGCTCGCCCTCTCAGTCCTCTTTGTCAACGTATTCGAGATCGATGAGTATGGTGGTGTACCTCGCCCGATATATCTGCTCTGCTCTATGGTCTTCATGGCTGCGCTCGCTATGGGCTACATTGCCTATCGTCGCTTCAAGACGATCACTACCTAGCTCTTCACTACTCTATCGCACAACACTATGCCTCCGATACAGACATTCCCTGGCTACCACCAGCTCATAGATCTCATGAAGGAGCGTATCCTCACGAGACAATACCCCGAGGATGAACGTGTACCATCGGTGCGAGATCTCGCCATAGAGATGGAGGTCAATCCTATCACCGTAACGAGAGCCTACGAACGCCTACAGCGTGCAGGGCTCATCCACACCCAGCGCGGTCTAGGCTACTTCGTAACACCTGGAGCCCCAGAGCTCATCAGAGCCGAGCGCATGGAACGCTTTTATCAAGAGATGCTCCCGAGCGTAGAGCGTGAGATGCGCATGCTTGAGATCACTCCCGAGGATGTGTGCCACTACTTCCGTGAGCAAGTACAGAGAGCCAACCCCCAAACACCCATAAATCAATGAAAAAGTCTATCATCTACACGCTAACCACAGCCCTCCTACTAGTAGCGAGTGCAGGGCTGACCTCTTGTAGCAATCTCGGCCGCACTATCGCAGGCTCTATCCGAGAGAAAGCCACGTATGGGGCTGCCATCGTGAGCGAGCGAAGCATCGAGCCTATCAGCGTCATCGAGGTGCATACTGCCATGCACGTAGAGGTCTACAAGTCCGACACAGCTCGGCTCGTTATCTCCTCTCCCTCGGCCGAGCGTGCCGAGAGGCTCGTCTGCGACGTCCAGAGTGCCGTCTTGCATCTCTATGAGCGCGATCTCCCCAAGCCTCTCGATGTGGCTCGAGATGGCATCTTTCTCATCAAGGTCTATACACCCCACCTCTCGAGCCTGTCTCTATCGGGTGCTGCCGTGGTTGACCTCAAGGATGTATTCGACGACGAAGAGGAGATGATCTTCAGTGCATCCGGAGCATCAGAGCTAGCCTCCAGCTTCGGGCTTCAGGCTCCCAACATCCTCATCAAGCTATCGGGTGCTAGTGAGATAACTCTAGACTCTGTCTCTACCAGCCAGCTAAGAGCCGACCTATCGGGGGCCTCGTTGCTACACCTTGGGGGCTCTACAGAGCACTTCGCCTGCGACCTATCGGGAGCTAGTAGCCTCGTATCCACTAGCCTCGTGGCACAGCGTGTCGCAGCCAACCTCTCGGGGGCATCTGACGCGCACATCCAGGCCGTATCGGAGCTCAGCTATGACCTCAGCGGCGCTAGCGACCTCAAGTGCCAAGGCTCGCCCACGGTAGCTAGTGCCAAGAGTGGAGGCGCCTCATCCGTCCGAATACGTCCCCTCTAGTTATCTGCCCTCAGTTTAGAGGGGTCGCCCTTTACTTTTTCATCGTTTGTTTTGTGTTAGGCTACGTCGTCTCTCGATGGCGTAGCCTACTCTTTAGCTCTCAGCATCAAAGACGTTGCCCAGAGGCGAGCATGGCTAGCTCATCTCTGGGCAACGTACTAGAGAGTAAATACTAGAATGAGGCTGCGCTACGGCGACCAGGCGACACTACGGTAGTCGGTATCGTACCCTCAAAAGGCACGGAATACCACTGAGGATAGTCAAAGTTGAGGAACTCGGGCATGCGCTGAGCTACTGTGCGTACGCGGAAGTGCGAGCGTGCCCGCGGGTTGTCATTGATGAGGGCTACCTTCTGCGAAAACTCAAGCCAGTTGTCCACGCGAGCGAAGGGGTGAGCACTCGTTGCATCCACTACACGACGGCGCGTGTTGTCCTTGGGGTGCTTCTGCACGATGAAGAGGGCATCGCTCCAGCCAATGTTCATCACACCTGCATCTTTGTACAACGCATAGGCATCTCTTTGGATATAGTTGTCGAGAGCCACAACGATCTGACACTCATTCCCGCCCACTATACGACTCCAGTCTGTGGGTGAGATCTTGTGCGTAGGAGGAAAGTTCCCATATTCCCATCGCTTGTCCTTGTAGTTGTAGTATTCGTATTTGTAGTATGGGATGTCAGAGGGGTTCCCAGTTTCTAGGTAAGCATTGCCTAGTAGGAGCATCGTCTTGCCACCCTGGAGGCGAGCCTTACCGTCTGAGTCAAGGCCTCCCTTGAGGAAGCGTACACGCTCCACACGGTCATCGTTGCTGGCATCGGCTTGGAGAAGAGGCTCGATAGCTCCACTTGCTGTCTCTTTGGGGCTCCTAAAGCCTAGGCTATTGGGCTGGAAGCTACTCTTGGCATTGTTCTTGAGCTGTAGAGATATGAGCACGGCCTTGTGCGACTGCGTCTTGCTATCGGCATGGAGGTCGGCTCGCCCCTCAGGATGACCAACAAATTTACCAGTCTCCCACTCGCTGTAGCGATCTATGGCGAAGGGATGGAAGAAGCCATAGCTCCGCCCTGGGTAGGTGGTACCATCTTCTTCATTAACGAAGGTCCTACGCAGGTTAGTAATCTTGGCTAGAGCATAGTTTTCTAGGAGGATAGGGTCAAGATTGGGGTTGTAGAGCTCCACGTAGCCATGGAAGTTAGGCTCACGTACATCCTTGTATCGAAGGTCTTTACCATTGATCGTATACCCGTTGATGAAGTACTCTGTGATCATCAGCCCCGACTTGATCTTGGCCTCTTTGATGAAGTACTTGGAGTTGCTTGGTACCCTCTTGAACTCTAGGTCGATCACATAGCGATCTCGTAGCTTCCCCACGCCATGCATGTTGAAGCGGTCCTTGGGATTCAACGTCGCATCCATAGTGGTGCGCTCCACGCTCACGAAGGTAAATGTGAGAAAACGCTTCGGGCTCGTAGAGGTAGAGGGGGGCACATCCGTAGGCATCATCCACATATAGATAGGCATACCAGCCTTGGAGCCAGAGTTGAGCGACAGCCTACGAGGTAGGATATTGACCGTCTCATTGTCTTTGTTGTTCACCCCCGAGGGGAAGGGGCGGAACTTAGGGAAGCTCCCACTCGTCAGGTCTGTGTCTACCGTGGAGGAGATATCAAAGGTCCCCCCGAGGGCAAAGCCCGTCATCTCCTTGTCGAGCGACTCTAGATCCACTTCGTACTGAGTGCGGTTGTTGAGGCGCAGGGAGAGCACGATACCCATGGGGCGTATCTTGAGGTCGAAGTGCTGCATCAAGAAGACAGGCCCCTTCTGCACCCCTGTGATCTTGGTCCAGGGAAAACCTAGTGGGATGTCCATCTCCATCTTGTCCCCGAGCCGATATGGGCTCACAGGCTTCACTTCCTCTACTCTATGGACGAGGGAGCTCGTAGCCGTGGTCGCAGGCTGATCGCCCCCACCCCAGAAGCCACAGATATACCACTCGCCCGAGGCGAAACTGAGGCCACCAGCAGGCACTACATTCTCGAGGACAGCCTTCATGCTGTAGCGACCATTGGCGTTCTTGGTAATCGTAACGGGAGCGAAGACCGATGTAATATGCGTAGAGCCTCGACGACGCAGGAAGAGGTGCATCTTCTTGGTGCCATACTTAGCGATGTCGATGTCGAAGGTAAAGGGGTCGTCGGCATCGACACCATTGCCATCGTTGTCCTTCTGATAGATCGATAGGGCGCGCAGGTTGTCCTGATCCTCCATATCGAGTGCGAAGCTCTCATCGAGCTCAGCCGAGATCTCTATGCGCCCTGGGTCTGTAGTGGTGGCAATAGGCGAGGGGTCGGGAGGAGCGACTCTGTCCTTGGAGCATGCCCCCAGCGTCATGGCTACGATAGCCACGAGTAGCGTTGATTGTAGTGATTTTAGCATAGTTGTAGTCGTTGAGGATTAGTCCCAGTCGTCTTCTATTAGGTCTAGCTCGTCTCCAGCCTCAAAGTCGGAGACATTGCCCACTATCGACAGTGTAGCCAATAGGTTGAGGCCGTGGTCTGTGCAAAACGACCAAGCCTCTGCTGTGGGAGCCTCGTAAATGGTCTTGCTCATAATAGTTGCATTTGTTTTGTTTCTTGTACAATCTTCTTTTTGGCGTGGCCGTACTCTCTGCTTACGTTGGTCTCGTTGCGATAAATACACGGATAGCTCCTAATCGTTAGGAGAGGGGTGTGAGCGTCGATAAATCGCTTTTAAAGTATTGAAACTTGCAATCAGAAGAGAAACTGCCTTATAAATACTCAATTTTGATACAAAAGTATAAATAACCTATAAAACCGCCAAATTACCCCCCCCCATAATGTTAATATAATTAAAAACGCAATTGAATTTATAAACACTTTATTGCACACTTGTGCATTACGCATTGTTTATCAATGCTATACAAATAGAGGAAACAAGCCAGATCGAACGTAATTTTTTTCGTCATAACACAAGAAAATCTCATAAATCATCGCCAAAACGAGCATATAGCACACACTCAGGCTCTCACAATGAGGCATCCATGGCGTCATCGGCAAGACTTCTCTAGGGGTGCTGCACACGCATCTCACTAGAGATAGGCCTCCTCCATATCATCTAGGCGAAGCTCCAAGGGGAGGATCGCAGAGCTTCGCTCCCAGAGGCCGCAGGGATTGTGCATTCAGATTATTTGCATATTTTTGCGGTACGCATTAGGCGTGATTATGTAATAACTAAAACGGATTGTATCATTATGAAAGCATTTATTGCTGCACTGATGTTGCTTGGGCTGTCGCTGACAGCCTCGGCGCAGCGTGGGAGCTCACGAGGCCTAACGCCACGCATTGAGATTGGTCTAAACGTATCCAATGTTGCCGACAGCTACAATGTGTCGCCCAAGGTGGGTCTGCGCCTAGGGGGAGCATTGGAGTTTGACCTCGTGCGCTGGCGTCGCAATCAGATGGGGCTCTACCTCACCCCAGGGCTCTACTACGCCACAGGTGGGTATGTCAATAACTACACGCTCAACACCTACACCCTGACGACGCATCAGCTCATATCGCCTCTCAAGGTAGGCTTTCGTATCAACTTCGCTCGCGACTGGTCTGCGGCTATCGAGGGTGGTATATATGGTACCTATCGCCTATCTGCCACAGGCAAGACGGGGCGATACACCGAGACCAATCTAGGGGTCCTAGAGGTCAATCGCTTCGACTTCGGGCTCACAGAGTCGATACTCGTGTCGTACAAGCGTTTCTTCTTCTCTCTAGGGGCCGAGCTAGGCCTCGTAGAGGCTGATGGGCTATCGGATGGTCGCTGGATAGCCTTCCACACCACGATCGGGATGCGCTTCTAGCAGTAATCCCTCCCCTACAGACTAGGAGGCCACAGTACACGGAGCCGTGCACTGTGGCCTCTATCATTTGGGAGGGGGAGGCTCAGCCAGCGATCTCTATCGATCGTCTCTCGGCCTCATCGACACTGTCGTAGTGAGATGGAGCAAAAAGATCGATGTTTTTACCGAAAAACATCGATCTTTTCATCGAAAAACATCGACCTTTTCGCCCGAAAACATCGATGTTTTTGGCCAAGAACATCGATGTTTTGCAAACTGATGCAGGAGGCCTAGCAAATGGCCTAGGCCCCCCCCACCCTTGGGACTAGCGAAATGCAGAGGGCTAAGGGCGTTGTGAGATAGAAAAACTTGCTTATCTTTGTACATCATAAAGTTTTCTCATTAATCAACCAATCAACAAGAGTAAGTATGAATACTCCAAAAGATCTAAAGTACTCCAAGGATCACGAGTGGGCTCGCGTAGAGGGCGATGTAGTCTATGTAGGTATCACCGACTTTGCTCAGGGCGAGCTAGGTGAGATCGTGTATGTAGACGTAGCCACCGAAGGCGAGACACTAGGCGCAGAAGAGGTGTTCGGCTCGATCGAGGCCGTAAAGACAGTGTCGGACCTACTCCTCCCCATCGAGGGTGAAGTGCTGGAGCTCAACCCTGAGCTCGAGGAACACCCCGAGCTCGTCAACGAGGATCCATACGGCAAGGGCTGGATCATCAAGGTAAAGCCTGCCAATGTAGAGGACCTCGATGGCCTGCTCAGCGCAGAGGACTACCTCAAGCTCATCGGACACTAACCCCCCTACTATGAGCACTCACCAGCCCCTAGTAAGCATTATCATGGGCAGTACGAGCGACCTCCCCATCATGGAGAAGGCTGCGGCTCGTCTCGATGCCCTAGAGATCCCATTCGAGATGCTTGCGCTCTCGGCGCACCGCACCCCGGTAGAGGTAGAGCAGTTCGCTCGAGGAGCCAAGGCACGAGGTGTCAAGGTGATCATCGCTGCAGCTGGCATGGCGGCTCACCTATGTGGTGTCATCGCCTCTATGACCTCGCTACCAGTGATCGGCGTGCCTATCAAGAGTACACTGGAGGGAGTGGATGCCCTCCTCGCCATCGTGCAGATGCCCCCAGGTATCCCCGTGGCTACAGTAGGTATCAATGCGGCCGAGAATGCAGCCCTACTAGCCGTGCAGATGATGGCGACAGGCGATGAAGCTCTCTATGCACGCCTAGAGGCATACAAGGAGTCGCTCAAGGATAAGGTCGTCAAGGCCAACAAAGAGCTAGCAACGGTGCAGTATCGGTTCAAGACGAACTAAAGCACGCGTTGTAGTGTTAGAGAGCCGAGGGGATCGAACTGGTCGTCCCCTCGGCTTTTCATCCAATTATTACGTCAATGTCAGACTATCAATCATCACTAGCCAGCAAGCCCTGTGTGTATGCTAGACGCAGGTCTCTGGCTGTATCTATAGGAGGTATAGCCGTAGGGGGCGATGCACCTATTCGCCTACAGTCTATGGCCAACGTCAGCACCATGGACACCGATGCTGCAGTAGCCCAAGCCCAGCGTATCATCACCGCTGGAGCCGACTATATCCGCTACACAGCACAGGGACGCAAGGAAGCAGCCAACCTAGCTCACATCCGAGCAGGTATCCATGCCCTAGGCTATCGTACACCTCTCATCGCAGACATACACTTCAATCCTAGTGCTGCCGATGAAGCCCTCGAGCATATCGAGAAGGTGCGTGTCAATCCTGGCAACTATGTAGACACCAAGACCGCAACACCTCGAGAGTGGACTACGGAGGTGTATCGAGATATGCACGAGCGTGTAGCAGAGCGATTTGGTCAGTTTGTAGAGCGAGCCAAGGAGCTAGGCAAAGCGATACGAATAGGAGTCAACCACGGCTCACTCTCGGAGCGTATGGTGATGCTCTATGGCGACACACCCGAGGGTATGGTACAGAGTGCGCTTGAGTATCTCGAGGTATGCCGTGCCCATAGCTTCGACAGAGTAGTCATATCGATGAAGAGCTCCAATACCACAGTGATGACAGCAGCCATGCGCCTACTCGTACAGCGTCTCGACGAGGGAGGCTTTCCGGCCTATCCCCTGCATCTAGGCGTAACGGAGGCTGGCGAGGGCGAAGATGGTCGTATCAAGAGTGCTGTCGGCATAGGTTCGCTCCTCATGGATGGCATTGGCGATACCATACGCGTCTCCCTAAGCGAAGAGCCCGAGTGCGAGATCCCCGTCGCTCAGGCCCTAGTGGACTATATAGGCTCTCGCACTCCCCTGCCCCTAGAGGCTCTAGCCGATGCCCCCGACTGGAGAGAATACTATACCCTAGCTCAGGGAGCT
>JBHACB010000099.1:0-7892 GCA_041854325.1 Porphyromonas sp. | reverse complement strand
TTTCTTGACTGCCCTTCTCTGCACCGTGGGTCTCGCCATGGCGCAGCAACGCACTGTGAGGGGTGTTGTCATCACAGGCGACGACAATGCGCCCGCCACTGGTGCCAACGTCGTCGTGAAGGGGCATCCAGGGCTCGGTGCGTCAGCCGACCTCGATGGGCGTTTTGAGATCAAGAACGTCCCCGCTGGTGCCAAGACACTCATCGTGTCGTATATCGGCTATGCAACACAAGAGGTCGCCATTGGCCCCAATCTGCGCATCGTACTAGAGACTGACGCCAAGAGTCTCGATCCCGTAATGGTGGTAGCCTATGGTACGGCTACTAAAAATTCTTTTACAGGCTCTGCTACTTCGGTATCTATCGGACAGATCCAAAATAAGGCTGTGTCCAACGTTACAGCGGCTCTCGAGGGGATAGTGCCCGGTGTACAGGTATTCACCACTACAGGTCAGCCTGGCGCTAGTGCCACGATTCAGATCCGTGGTATAGGCTCTGTCAACTCCGATACATCGCCCCTATATGTAGTTGACGGTATCCCCTACGGCTTGTCGATGAGTGGTATCGACCCCTCGGACATCGAGTCAATGTCGGTGCTCAAGGACGCCTCAGCGACAGCTCTCTATGGCTCGCGTGCTGCCAATGGTGTGGTACTGATCAAGACGCGTAGTGGTAAGAGTGGTAAGATGAGCATCGAGGGTACGCTGAGCATGGGTGTCAACCTGCGCCTAATCCCTCTATATGAGACTATATCTAGCCCCGAAGCCTATATGGAGATGTCCTACCACTCTATGTCCAACCGCTACAACCGCTTTGGTCTCAAGGAAGCACTCCAAAAGGATGTAGATAATGGCAAACTCGCTACGCTACCCTCTGTAGGCGATCTGCTCTTCTCTGGCCAATCCGTAAGTATCCCTGAGCGCTATAATATGTGGAATGCAACCTCTGCTGGCCTTATCGATCCTGCCACTGGTAAGTTCAACGCTGGCGTTACTCGCAGGTACACACCCGAGTCTTGGGAGGATGCTATCTTCCGCACAGGTCAGCGCTATGAGGGAAATGTGAAGGTGTCGGGTGGTAGCGACAAGATCACCTACTTCACATCTATCGGTATGCAGAAGAATGTCGGTTACTATATTGGCTCCGACTTCTCTCGTCTCAATCTGCGCAACAATGTGACGGGCCATATCACACAACATCTCCGTGCCTCTGCCAGCCTATCCTACTCGCGCACCACGAGCAACAATCCAGGGCAAGGTGGCGACTTCAACAATGGTTTCAATTACGTCAACTCTATCCCCAGTATCTTCCCTGTCTTCGAGCACGATGCCAGTGGTGCCGTGGTTCGCGACCCCAAGGTCCCTGGAGGGCTAAGCTATGACTATGGTGAAGTAGAGGGACTTAATGCTCGTCCCTTCGGTGCCGGTATCAACCCCGCGGGTACGGTACTCCTTGATATCAGTCGCACGCGCTCGCATCTCGCCTCCGCCAATCTCAATGTGGAGTACCGCTTCCTCCGTGATTTCAAGCTGGCAATTAACTATGGTATTCAGTATCAAGGTGGTAGGGGGGATACTCATTCCAACCCCTACTATGGTAACGCCAAGGGTGTGGGACGCCTAACCAAGGCGGCTACGACCTATGTAGATGAGACGGCCAACCAGATCCTCTCCTGGGGGCGCTCGTTTGGCAAGCACAATGTGGATGCTTTCATCGCACACGAGTCTACCGAGAACGAGTACGAATATCAGACCACAAGTGCTAACATGACTGTGGTAGCGGGGTCTACCGATATCTCGCACTATGTGATCTCTGTACCTGGCACTTCCTATCGTCGTGGCTATGCGATTGAGTCCTATTTTGGCCAGGCTCGTTACGACTACGATGGCAAGTACTTCTTGAGCGCATCACTACGCCGCGACGGCTCTTCGCGCTTCGCCGATGGGCATCGCTGGGGTACGTTCGGCTCTGTAGGCTTTGCGTGGCTAATGACCAAGGAGAAGTTCCTCGCTCGCGCCAAGTGGCTCAACAATCTCAAGTTCAAGGCTAGTTATGGCGTCCTAGGCAACCAACAGCTTCAGCTGGGCTACGGCTCTGAGACACCCGACTACTACATGTACTACGACCTCTACGAGCTCGGCAATCTCAACGACCTTCCAACATTTTCGTTCTATGCCAAGGGCAATCCCGACATCAGTTGGGAGCGCTCGGCTACCTTCAACACTGGCTTCGAGGCCAAGATGTTTGACAATCGTCTCAGCCTCGACGTCGAGTTCTTCCACAAGACGACGAGCTCCATGATGTTCCGCAAGCAGATGGCCCCCTCTGTCGGCTATGCTTATCTGCCTGGCAACGAAGGTGAGATCCTCAACTATGGCCTTGAGGCCGATCTCTCCTACCTAGCTATCAATAGCAAGAAGGTGCAGCTCAACCTACGTGCCAACGCTGGTTTCTATCGCAACGTAATGCAGACGATGGCTATCGACAACTCTACGGGCAGACCCAAGCACTACGAGCTACATGCACCATTTGCCTATCAGAAGGGGCGTAGCATCCGAGACTTCTATATCCCCACCTGGGCCGGAGTAGATAGCAAGACAGGTCTACCCCAGTGGGAGTACTACTATACTGAGACGACCGATGCCTCTGGCAAAGTAAGCAAGACACCCGTTACCGACTACGAAGACTGGATCAGCACCGAGGGTAACGACCCCTCTAAGCTCAAGAAGGGTATCACCAATACCTATAGCGAGGCGACCAAGACCTTTGTTGACAAGTCGGCCATCCCCAGCCTCGTAGGGGGCTTTGGCTTCGACTTTACGGTGCATGGCGTTACACTCTCTAGCTCGTTCAGCTTCGGTCTTGGAGGCTATGCCATCGACGGAGCCTATGCTAGCCTAATGAGTGCCAATGGCTCGCTCGGTGCCTCGACCTATCATGTAGATATGCTCAACTCCTGGAAGGCTGAGGGCGACGTCACCAATGTCCCCATCCTAGCTACTGGTGCCTCCGCTCTAGCCAATTCCAACGCTACATCAACGCGCTTCCTAACGAGTCGCTCGTACCTCAATCTGAGCAACCTCAAGCTCTCGTACGAGCTACCCAAGTCGCTCACAGGTAGGCTCGGCCTCAGCTCGGCCTCGGTGTATGTGAGTGGCGACAACCTCTTCATCCTCTCCGCTCGTAAGGGCTTCGTATCGATGTCGTCCGAACGGGGAACCTCGTCTTCGTACCGCTACCTCCCTGTATCGACTATCACAGCTGGTCTACAGGTACGCCTGTAAGTATTTACTAATCAAGTAGACAGAATAATGAAAACGAACATACCTCTCAGAGCCCTGGTCGCTACAGGGCTCGTGGCCTTCGGGTTAGTAGGCTGTGGCAAGGACTTCTTGGAGAAGGAACCTTCGGAGTTGCTTACGCCTAAGCAGCTTGGTAAGAATGCAATGTGGAACCCCAACATCCTGCTGGGGCAGGTGTCGGGCACAGTGCAGGTATCCTTTGCCAACGGACAGACAACTAGTGGACAACACTCCGACTTTGCTCAGAAAGCCACAGACATAGCCACAGACCTCCTATCGAGCGATATGGAGCTCACCAACGATGCCTATGGGCACTTTGCCTCGTCGGCCGACCTGCGCTCTACGCTCTCCACTGAAGTGCTATTTAGCTATAGTCACTGGCGTATCTACTACAAGGTGATCTCTGCTGCCAATAGTATCTTCGATGCTCTTGGATCGGACGAGACAGCCCCAGCTACGGCCGCCAATAAGTACTACTGGGGACAAGCTAAGGTGTTACGTGCCTATGCGTACTTCTATCTAGCTAACCTCTACGCTGGCCCCTACGAGACGAGCCGAGATCAGAAGATCCTCCCCCTCTATCGTGCCAGCTCTCCTGCTGCCACCGAGCCTGTGACGACGGCCGAGATCTATACACTGATCATCAAGGATCTCACCGAGGGTATCGCTGCTCTCGAGAGTTCGGGCGTTACGCGCAGTGCTAAGAGCGATATCAATGCCAACGTCGGCTATGCATACCTCGCCTATGCCTACCTGCAGTCTGGCGACTATGCCAGTGCGTACACGGCCGCCAAGAAGGTGATCGACTCTGGTGAGTTCTCCCTTATCCCTGCTAGTGATATTGCGGCTACTGGCTTCAACAACGTGGATAATCCTGAGTTTATGTGGGCGATTGATATCACTAAGCAGAATACAGGAGGTCTCGTTACTTTCTGGGGGCACATGGACATCTACACCTATAGCTATGCCTATGCTGGCGACCGCAAGGTGATCAATGGCAATCTCTATGCTCAGATCCCCTCTACCGACCTGCGCAAGGGCTGGTTTAGTGCCAACTCTGGCCTGCCTCTAGGTAAGTTCTACACCGCTGTGCGTGGATCCTCTGGCCAGCTAGTCCCTGGTGGCGATAGGCAATGGGAGAGCGATATCCACTTCATGCGCCTAGCCGATATGTACCTCGTGGGTATGGAGGCTGCAGCTCGCAATGGTCAGGCTTCAGAAGCCAAAGCTCTCCTCATTGCACTCATGACCAATCGTGTCAATGCCAGCGACCTCTCAGCCGTAACGACGGAGATCAATGGGCTCAGCGACGCCGATCTTCTAGAGCGTATCTATTACAATTGGCGTGTAGAGATGTGGGGCGAGGGTCGTGCTCTCATGACGATGAAGCGCTTCAAGAAGAGCGTCACGCGTACGACGCGCTCCAAGTTCCGTCCTGGCGAGACGATCTCGTACGATGACACGAAGCTCCTACACCAGCGCCCTGAGCGTGAACAGGCCAACAACCCCTACTTCTAGTAGATCCTCCCTCGTCTCTGCCTCAGAGAAGCTTCGCCTCTAGGTAGTAGCAAGCTAGCCATCCAAGGAGTTCCTTGGGTGGCTAGCTCCTTTGGTCGTGGGCTGTAGATTGGGGCAAGATGTCGTATCTTTGTGCACAAATCAAGGTATGAGATGAGACGAATACTATCTATCCTAGCGACAGCGATCGTGACTGTCGGCCTCCTCGCCTGTGGTAGCAAGGCGACAAATACCCCGCGGGGTAGGGCAACGCCAGGGGGCGATCGCTACGTCGTGGTGCTGTCGCTCGACGGCTTCCGTAGCGACTATCAGAGCAAGGCCCGTACGCCCCACCTCGATAGAATGGATCGCGAGGGGCTCTCGGGCGTCTTTCGCCCCTGCTTCCCGAGCCTAACCTTCCCCAATCACTATTCGATGACCACGGGGCTACACCCCAACAATCACGGGCTCGTCGGCAACGAGTTTTGGGACGAGCGCGGCCGGCACTACCGCATTGGCGATCGGCGAGCTGTGGAGGATCCTACCTTCTATTATGGCGAGCCTCTGTGGAATACGGCACGTCGCCAAGGTGTGCGCACAGCGAGCTTCTACTGGGTGGGGAGCGAGACGCCCATAGGCGGATACCAGCCCGATAGGTGGAAGCGGTTCGATAGCCGTGTCCCCTATCGCGATCGTGCCGACTCGGTACTGGCGTGGCTACAGCTCCCTGAGGTAGAGCGCCCTCATCTAGTGATGTGGTACCTCGAGGAGCCCGATCATACGGGCCATCACCATACACCCGATGCACAGGAGACGAGCCAGATGATAGAGCAGGTAGACTCGGTAGTGGGCTACTTTCGCGAGCGCCTTGCCCAGCTACCTATCGCGAGCCGTGTGGACTTTATCTTGGTCTCGGACCACGGCATGATGGCTTTTGACAGGGTGATCAACCTAGCCGACCACCTCGATGCACACGACATCGAGCATATCTCGACAGGCCCCTTCGCACATATCTACCCCAAGGCTGGCAAGACCGAGGCCATCCTGCGTCAGCTCTCGGGTATCAAGGGTATCAAGGCGATGCGTCGGCAAGACTTGCCACAGCGCCTGCACTATGGCACGAGCCCTCGTATCGGCGAGGTCGTCATTCTAGCCGATCCTGGCACCACTACCTACTACCTCCCCGAGGGGATGCCTAGCAAGGTGCTTGCTGCAGGGCATGGCTTCGACAACGCCTACCCCGAGATGCTAGCCCTCTTCAAGGCCGTGGGGCCACACTTCGAGGCTGGGCGTGTAGTCCGAGAGCCTATTCCCAATATCACGCTCTATCCCCTAGTGTGCCAGCTACTCGGTATAGAGCCTGCCAAGCACGATGCCGACGAAGCTCTAGCTCGTCGTCTCCTCAAGCGTAGATAGCCATGCTCATCGCCCAAGCCAAACGCAGGGAGAATATCTGCGAGTACCTGCTATACATGTGGCAAGTCGAGGATCTGCTACGGGCTACAGAGTGCCGACCCGAGCGTATCGAGGAGCTGATACTGCCTCGCTATGGCCTCGAGGGCTCGGCTCTGGAGCCTATCCGCCAGTGGTACCTCGAGCTGGCCGACATGATGCGCACCGAGGGCAAGCTCGTGAGTGGACATCTCGATATCAATCGCATCGTGCTCCTACAGCTCGAGGAGCTACACCGCGAGCTCCTCGCCAATGCTAGCGACGTCGTCTACCAAGGTATGCACTATCAGATACTGCCTGCCGTCATCCAGCTACGGAGCAAGGGCGGGGGTAGCCCGATGAGCGACCTCGAGACTTGCCTGAGTGCCGTCTATGGCTATATCACTCTGGCTCTACGTGGCGAGCGTGCTGGCGAGGAGACGACCAAGTCGATCAAGCAGATCAGTGCTTTCCTCGCCCTACTGGCGCACAAATATCAGTTGGCTACCGACCCCGCGTCGGTATCGCCCGAGGCCTAGCCCTCTATCCCCATAGTATCCTATCATCAGTATGAGTATATATTCCGACGAGATCAACCTCAGGCGTACATTCGCCATCATCAGCCACCCCGACGCAGGTAAGACGACACTTACCGAGAAGCTCCTGCTCTTCGGGGGGGCTATCCACGTAGCAGGGGCTGTCAAGAGCAACAAGATCAAGAAGACCGCTACGAGCGACTGGATGGAGATCGAGAAGCAACGTGGTATCTCCGTGGCCACCTCGGTCATGGGCTTTGAGTATCGAGGGCACAAGGTCAATATCCTAGACACCCCTGGCCACCAAGACTTCGCCGAGGATACCTTCCGCACCCTGACGGCCGTAGATAGTGTGATCATCGTCATCGACTCGGCCAAGGGAGTAGAGGCACAGACGCGCAAGCTCATGGAGGTCTGCCGTATGCGCAAGACGCCCGTGATCGTCTTCATCAACAAGCTCGACCGCGAGGGGCAAGACCCCTTTGACCTGCTCGACGAGGTAGAGGCCGAGCTGCAGATACGTGTGCGTCCGCTCTCGTGGCCTATTGATATGGGGCAACGCTTCAAGGGCGTGTACAATATCTACGAGGGAGGGCTCAACCTATTCACCCCCGACAAGCAGCGCATCACCGAGAGCGTATCCATCAGCGATCTCTCCTCGCCCGAGCTCGAGCAGCACATCGGCGCCGAGCAGGCCGAGAAGCTTAGAGCCGACCTCGAGCTCGTCGATGGTGTCTATGCCGAGTTTGACCGCGCGGCCTATCTGCGAGGTGAGCAGGCGCCAGTCTTCTTTGGCTCTGCGCTCAACAACTTTGGTGTGCAGGAGCTCCTCAACTGCTTCATCGACATAGCTCCCCCGCCTCAGCCCATCAAGGCCGAGGAGCGCGTGGTCGATCCGCACGAGGAGGGCTTCACGGGCTTTGTCTTCAAGATACACGCCAATATGGACCCCAATCACCGTAGCTGTATTGCCTTTGTCAAGATCTGCTCGGGGCGCTTCGAGCGCAATGCGAGCTATAGGCACGTACGCCTAGGCAAGACGATGAAGTTTAGTAGCCCTACGGCTTTCATGGCCCAGCGCAAGGAGACGGTCGAGGAGGCCTTTGCGGGCGACATCATAGGTCTCC
>JBHACB010000098.1:0-16099 GCA_041854325.1 Porphyromonas sp. | reverse complement strand
TTTTTGGTATATTCAGAAGAATTCAGTACCTTTGCATCGCATTTGGAGGACCAAGTGCTTGAGGATTGTCTCATGGTGTAATGGTAGCACAACAGGTTTTGGTTCTGTTTGTCAAGGTTCGAATCCTTGTGAGACAACATCGAACGCCACGGCTTACGTAAGCTGTGGCGTTCGTGCATTGATGGCTGGGCAATCTTGCAAGGCTAGAGGTATCGATCTAGGAATGTGCGTTTTTGTTAGAATGATGGCCTAAATCGGGTAGGTAGTGTGTCTTGTATGTTCTTTTGGATGCTAGGTGGCGTAGGGGATAGATGTGCCTGTCTCGTGGAGCGAGGCTATAAGCGCGAAATAAATGGGCTATCCCTTGCATAGGTGTGGGTAAATGCCTAGCTTTGTGGCGATGTTATTAAGATTATCCAACAACGGTGGTTTAGGCATGCACCTCTTGGAAACTAAAACTAGTCAAGTAGCATAAGAGAGTTTCAGGTTTGTATCTGGGCACAGATGCAAACCATACATACTTATTAAACATAGTTATGGACGAACAGACAACCGTCAAAGCATTGAAGGATGTTGTGATCCGCTTCTCGGGCGACTCTGGAGACGGAATGCAGCTAACAGGAACTATTTTCTCCGATTTGTCGGCGATGCTTGGGAACACGATCTCCACGTTCCCCGATTTCCCTGCCGAGATCAGAGCCCCACAGGGTACGCTCAGTGGTGTATCTGGCTATCAGGTACACATAGGTACCGACAGCGTGCGTGCCCCTGGCGACAAGGCCGATGTCCTCGTGGCGATGAACCCTGCGGCTCTCAAGGTCAATAAGGCTCACCTCAAGCGTGAGAGCCTCATCATCATCGACAGCGACTCCTTCGCTGCTAGCGACCTCAAGAAGGCCGATTTCGCCACCGATGCCCCCTTTGAGGAGCTAGGGCTCACCACCCAGCAGATGATCGTGGCTCCTATCACCTCTATGGTCAAGGACGGGCTTGCGGAGTTTGGCCTCGACAACAAGAGTGCCGTTCGATGCAAGAATATGTTTGCCCTAGGGCTTATCTGCTGGCTCTTTGAGCGTCCGCTAGAGCATGCCGAGGCTTTCCTCGATCGCAAGTTTGGCAAGAAGCCTCAGCTACGCGATGCCAATATCAAGGCTCTCAACGATGGCTTCAACTTCGGGGCCAATACGCACGCCTCGACGACGACCTACCGCATCGAGACCTCTGTGCAGCAGCCTGGCTACTACCTCGATATCAATGGCAACAAAGCCACTGCATACGGCCTCATAGCCGCTGCCGAGCAGGCTGGTCTGCCCCTCTTCCTAGGTAGCTATCCTATCACACCTGCCACCGACATCCTTCACGAGCTAGCCAAGCACAAGGCCCTTGGCGTCAAGACTGTACAGGCCGAGGACGAGATCGCAGGTATCTGTACCGCTATCGGGGCATCGTTTGCTGGCAACCTCGCTGTAACCACCACCTCGGGCCCTGGGCTCGCTCTCAAGGGTGAGGCTATGGGGCTGTCGGTGATCGCTGAGATCCCTCTAGTCATCGTAGATGTGCAGCGTGCAGGCCCCTCTACTGGTATGCCTACCAAGAGTGAGCAGACCGACCTCCTACAGGCCCTCTATGGGCGCAATGGTGAGAGCCCAATGCCTGTGATCGCTGGTACCACGCCCGACGGGTGCTTCGATGCCGCTTTCTGGGCTGCCAAGATAGCCGTCGAGCACATGACCCCCGTAGTGCTACTCACCGACTCGTTTATCGCCAACGGGTCATCGGCATGGCGTATCCCTGAGCTAAGCGATATGCCTACTATCACGCCCAACTATATCCACAAGCGCCCTGCTACCGACAAGCCTTGGAAGCCCTACGAGCGCGATACCCACACGCAGGTACGCTACTGGGCAGTCCCTGGCACCGAAGGCTACGAGCACCGTCTCGGTGGCCTCGAGAAGGACTATACCACTAGTGCTATCAGCACTGACGGAGCCAACCACGAGCGCATGGTGCGTGTACGTGCCGAGAAGGTAGCTCGTATCGCTGATGTGATCCCCGAGCTACAGGTAGAGGGCGACCGCGATGCCGACCTCCTCGTAGTAGGCTGGGGCGGTACCTATGGCCACCTCTATGAGGCTGTGCAGGCGATGCGCGCCGAGGGCAAGCGTGTGGCGTTCGCTCACTTTGCATTCATCAATCCTCTACCTCGCAATGCCGAGGCAGTACTACGTAGCTACAAGAAGGTGGTGATCGCTGAGCAGAACGATGGTCAGTTTGCCCACTACCTCCGTGGTATCCTGCCTGGCTTTGCCCCCAAGCAGTACAATAGAGTAACTGGTCAGCCATTTACGGTCAGCGAACTCGTAGAGGCCTTCACTCACATCCTAGATGCAGAATAAGCAATGGAAAACAAAAGCATAATCAAGCTCGACGCCAAGGACTTCAAGAGCGATCAGTACGTGCGCTGGTGCCCAGGCTGTGGCGACCACGCCGTCTTGGCTACACTATACAAGGCTCTGGCCGAGATCGGTATCCCCTCGCACCAGACGGCCGTGATCTCAGGTATCGGCTGTTCGTCGCGCCTACCATACTATATGAATGCCTATGGCTTTCACACGATCCACGGGCGTGCAGCTGCTATCGCTACTGGTGTCAAGACGGCCAACCCCGACCTCAATGTGTGGATGGTATCGGGCGATGGCGATAGCCTCGCTATCGGTGGCAATCACTTCATACACGCGGTGCGTCGCAATGTGGACATCAATATCGTACTCTTCAACAACCGCATCTATGGCCTCACCAAGGGGCAGTACTCGCCTACGAGCGACCGAGGCTTCGTGTCCAAGAGCTCTCCCTATGGTACGGTCGAGGATCCATTCGTGCCAGCAGAGCTGTGCCTCGGAGCTAGGGGTAAGTTCTTCGCTCGCGCTATCGATGTGGATATGAAGAACCTCCAGTACTGTATGGAAGAGAGTGCCAAGCACAGGGGTACATCCGTCCTCGAGGTGCTGGTCAACTGTGTGATCTTCAACGATGGTATTCACAAGGGCTATGCCTCCAAGGACGTACGCGATGAGCGCACTATCACGCTGCGTCATGGCGAGAAGATGCTCTTTGGGGCCGATCGTAGCAAGGGGCTGGTGCTCGAGGGGCTCAAGCTCAAGGCCGTAACGATAGGCGAGGATGGCTATACACTCGACGACATACTCGTGCACGACGCCCATACCGAGGATGCTACGCTACACAATATGCTGGCGATGATGGGTGGCGAGCTGCCTATCGCTATCGGAGTGATACGCGATGTACAGGCTGTGGCCTACGACGAGGCTGTAGCTCAGCAGATCGCTGATGTGCAGGCCAAGAAGCCACAGCGTACCTTCCACGACCTCGTGATGAGCGACTCGTACTGGGAGGTGAAGTAACCTCTCCACGATCATCATCAAAGACACCTGCGGGTGTGCCTCTGGCATCTTGGCCAGAGGCACACCCGCAGGTGTCTTTGATGAGATAGAGCTTTCGCTCTCTAGGTGCTATGCCCTAGGCGTAGAACTTCTCCTTGAGAGCCGCCACCGTGGGGTCGGTGATGTAGTCGTCGTAGTCCATGATCTTGTCGATGATACCGCCTGGCGTGAGCTCTATGATGCGGTTGGCGACCGTCTGGATAAACTCGTGGTCGTGGCTCGTGAAGAGGACATTGCCCTTGTAGGTCTTGAGCGTATTGTTGAACGCCTGTATGCTCTCGAGGTCGAGGTGATTGGTAGGGCTGTCTAGTACTAGAGTATTGGCGTTCTTCATCATCATGCGAGAGATCATACAGCGCATCTTCTCTCCCCCCGAGAGCACGCTGGCGCTCTTGAGGATCTCTTCGCCCGAGAATAACATACGCCCTAGGAAACCCTTGAGATAGACCTCGTTGGTGTCGGCTGCGAACTGGGATAGCCACTCCACGAGGTTCATATCCGTATTGAAGAATGCTGTATTGTCGAGGGGAAGGTAAGCCTCTGTAATGGTCTGCCCCCACTCGTAGGTGCCAGCCTCGGCTTTCTGCTCGCCATTGATGATCTGGAAGAGGGTCGTCATGGCGCGGGGATCGCGACCGATGAATACGATCTTGTCGCCCTTCTCGACGTTGAAGTTGAGATCCTTGAAGAGTAGTGTGCCGTCGTCGGCATGGGCCGTCAGACCCTTGACTTCGAGGATCTTGTTGCCAGGATCGCGATCGGGCGTGAAGATAATGCCAGGGTAGCGACGGCTAGAGGCCTTGATCTCCTCGACGTTGAGCTTCTCGAGCATCTTCTTGCGGCTCGTAGTCTGCTTGCTCTTGGCCACGTTGGCAGAGAAGCGACGGATGAACTCCTCGAGCTCCTTGCGCTTCTCCTCGGCCTTCTTGTTCTGCTGTTGCTGCTGACGTAGGGCTAGCTGGCTCGACTCGTACCAGAAGCTATAGTTGCCCGCAAACTGCTGTACGCGGCCGAAGTCGATGTCTACCGTGTGCGTGCACACAGAGTCGAGGAAGTGGCGGTCGTGGCTCACTACGAGCACTGTCTGCTCGCACTCCGAGAGATAGTTCTCGAGCCAAGATACGGTCTCGAGGTCGAGGTCGTTGGTAGGCTCGTCGAGGAGGAGGTTGTCGGGCTTGCCAAAGAGGGCACGAGCCAGTAGCACGCGTACCTTTTCCTTACCGCTGAGCTCATTCATATATTTGTAGTGGAGCTCTTCCTTGATACCTAGGCCACTGAGGAGCATGGCGGCATCGCTCTCCGCATTCCAGCCCTCCATCTCGGCAAACTTGTCCTCGAGCTCGGCGACACGATTGCCGTCCTCATCGCTAAAGTCGGGCTTGGCATACAGTGCATTCTTCTCCTCCATGATGGCCCACAGCACGCTGTGCCCCATGAGCACGGTATCCATGACGGTGAACTCATCGAAGGCAAAGTGATCCTGAGAGAGCACCGAGAGGCGTTCGCCAGGGCCGAGGCTTATCGTGCCTCGAGTAGGGTCGATAGCACCACTGATAGCGCGTAGTAGGGTGGACTTGCCAGCGCCATTGGCACCGATGATACCATAGCAATTGCCAGGCGTAAACTTCAGGTTCACATCCTGAAACAAAACACGTTTGCCAAACTGTATAGCAAGATCTGTAACTGTTATCATTATTTCTTCTTCCGATTTATTATGCCACAAAGATACAACAATTTGGCGGTTTGGCTAGGCATGTATTAGGGCTCATACACCCCTCTCTAGTGTATCCCCTGTCGTCCTCTAGTGCTAGAGGCCTCGCGAGACAGAGTAGGGTACTAGGCCCTCCCATGGAGTGGTCTCCTCGGGCCGTCTCCAGTGCCTCCGTAGTCGATATTGAATGATCGCCTTGGTCGATATTCAATGTCGACCATCATCGATATTCAATGTCGATCGCAGGGCTGATGTGTGGCGGGTTGGGAGATGATGAGCTCGAGGGCTGGTATATGGTGCCAAAGGAATGCTTATCTTTGTGTGTATGAATAGGGGTGTTTGTGGAGCTATAATGCTCGTGTGCGCATTGCTTGGGGCCTGCCAGTCGCCGAGAGGGGCGCATGATGGAGGAGGCGAGAGCCTTCGAGAGGTGTTGGCTCCGCCCATGCCTCCAGCCTATCTCCATACGCCCTGGGAGCGACAAGCCTACCTCGTACGGCATTATTGGGACGATATAGACTTATCGAGCCACGCTCTACTGGCCGACAAGGCTCTGCTACGAGATCTGCTGGGCGACTACTGTGGGCTCCTAACCTCGCTCGAGATAGAGACCTACCGCCTAGCGTGGCTACTGCCTCTAGAGCGAGCGCAGGGAGATATGCTTACGAGCATCCTCGACCTATATCGTCAGCACCTATATGCTCCTGGCTCGCCCCTGCTCAACGAGGAGGCCTATAGCCTAATACTCGAGTGGGCTATAGCCTCGCCCAAGGTACCTGCTCCACAGCAAGCAGAGGCTCGCGAGCTACTGACCTACATCGGCAAAAACAAGGTGGGCAATACTGCTACCGACTTCATCTATATGACGGCCGAGGGCACGCTACGCAGGCTGTCGCGCGTGCGTACCCCATATACCATACTTGCCTTTGGCAAGCAGGGGGAACCCTCTACTCGTACACTCATAGAGGCGATACGCCACGATAGGCACTACACCGACCTCGCTGACGCGAGGGCCATCACACTACTCTTCATCTACCTAGATGCTCAGGAGGCGCACCCTGTGGCAGAGATAGACACCCTGACGGGCTGGATCGAGACGGGGCGCGACCACGAGGGGGCTATTCGTCGCGATAGCCTCTATGCCCTCAGGTCTCTGCCTACGCTCTACCTGCTGGGCAAGGACAAGGAAGTACTCCTCAAGGATACGAGTCTAGAGACCCTCACTCAGTACATCAAGCGCATACCCCTGCCCGAGGGTAAGCAGCGTGTAGTAGAGAGGGATAGCTCTCGAAGACCCGCTGTCGATAGCCTTATGAAGCGCATCGTGCCGGCCCAGAGCCGAGTGATGGGCACTGATTGGCAATGAAATCAAAATATTTGTTACCTTTGTGGTATCAAAATAGGTTTTTCAGTAACTAAGTAAACAAACAGTATGAAGAAATTTCTCCTATCGGCACTATGTTGCCTCGGTCTAGTGGCTACGGCCAGCGCACAGGACACATTCCGCAAGGGCACTAATGCGCTTGGCTTCGCTATCGGTGTGGGAGCCGAGTCTCATGTATCTGTACCCGCTATCTCCGCTACATACGAGCGCTCTGTAACGGACGGCATCATGGAGTATGGCTCTATCGGTATCGGTGGTCAGGTCGAGTATCAGGGCTTCAGCTATGGCGATGGGCTCAGAGGTAGTGAATTCTTTGTAGGAGCCCGCGGTACGTTCCATTACGAGTTCGTTGAGAACCTCGACGTATATGGTGGTCTACAGTCGGGTCTCTATACCTACTCGATGTACTACACGGGGGTTAAGCGCAATGCTACTACCTTCCGTGTGATGGGTATCGCTGGTGCACGCTATCTCTTCTCTCGCTCTCTTGGGGTGTTCGCAGAGGTAGGTACCAACATCTCTATCTTCAAGGTGGGTGTAACGTTCAATCTCTAGCCTCCCTCCCTCGCTCAAGAGCTAGTATAGTAGCCGAGTCTCTCCCCTCGAGGGGGAGAGGCTCGGCTTGCCTTTAGGCTCCGATAGGCTAGGCAGATGCAGAATATTTTGCCTCCATAAGATGCTATAATGCCGATCGTTGCCTGCGAGTAGGCCAACTTTATCTCCCCTAGGCTTGCATATATCGAAAATACTTGCTACCTTTGCAGAGCAAACAAAAGGACTGGGCAGTTACCAGAGTGGCCAAATGGGGCTGACTGTAACTCAGCTGGCTTACGCCTTCGGTGGTTCGAATCCATCACTGCCCACATAGTAGTTTCAGAGACCTAGGGTTTGCGGAAGTAGCTCAGTTGATAGAGCATTAGCCTTCCAAGCTAAGGGTCGCGGGTTTGAGCCCCGTCTTCCGCTCATCAGGGGGCTGTTTGGTATGATGCCAAACAGCCCCTTTTACTTTGTGGATATACCGAGGAAATAGCGTATCTTTGCGTATTAGCGCAATACTAAAGCCCAGACAATAGAATATGAGTGATAAGATAGACCCCGTAGCCGAGGGCGAAGAGCTCCAGCCCGAGCACACCTCCCTTGACGATGCCGATCTAGAGGCTGTGGTGGCACCTCTCGTTGAGGATCCTACCGAGCTCGAGGAGAGCGATCTGCCGGCAGAGGTAGTAGGCTATCGCCCCGAGATGAGCTACCTGAGCCAGATGTACCGCACGTGGTTTCTCGACTATGCCTCGTACGTGATCCTCGAGCGCGCCGTCCCTCATATAGACGATGGCCTCAAGCCCGTACAGCGCAGGCTCCTACACAATATGCGTGTGCTGGACAATGGCAAACTCATCAAGGTGCAGAATATCGCTGGTACTACCATGAAGTACCATCCACACGGCGATGCCTCTATCAATGACGCCCTCGTACAGCTAGGGCAGAAAGGCTATCTTATCGATACTCAAGGCAACTGGGGCAACATCCTGACGGGCGACCCTGCCGCTGCTGGCCGATATATCGAGGCCAAGCTATCGGCCTTCGCCCTAGAGGCCGTCTTTGGTGAGCGTATCACCTCGTGGAAGAAGACCTATGACGGCACTCTCGACGAGCCTATCGCCCTGCCAGTGCGCTTCCCTCTGCTACTAGCTCAGGGAGCTGAAGGGATAGCCGTAGGACTGTCGTCCAAGATACTACCACACAACTTCGTAGAGCTGTGCCAGGCCGCCTGTGCCTACCTACGTGGCGAGCCCTTCGCTCTCTACCCCGACTTCCCTACGGGTGGGCTAATTGACGTGGCTCGCTACAACGATGGTGAGCGTGGTGGCACGCTCAAGAGCCGCGCCAAGATAGAGAAAATCGACAGCCGTACGCTGAGTATCACTGAGCTACCTGCTGGCAAGACGACGACCTCGCTCATCGAGAGTATCCTCAAGGCTGTGGAAAAGGGCAAGATACGCATCAAGCGTGTCGACGACATGACGGCCGCCACCACTGATATACGCATACAGCTGGCGGCAGGCGTATCGAGCGACAAGGCCATTGATGCCCTGTATGCCTTCACCGAGTGCGAGCTAAGTATCTCGCCCAACTGCTGTGTCATCTACGAGGACAAGCCTCTCTTCACCAACGTCAGCGAGCTACTACGCTATAGTGTAGAGCGCACCAAGCGACTCTTCGATCAGGAGCTACGCCTCATGCTGGGCGAGCGCGAGGAGCAGTACCTAGCCGCCAGCCTCGAGCGTATCTTCATCGAGGAACGTATGTACAAGGATCGAGAGTTTGAAGAGGCAACGAGCGAGGAGCAAGCCCTAGCTCATATCTCCAGACGCCTAGTCCCCTTCGCTGATCGACTACTGCGTCCAGTAGAGTACGACGACCTCAAACGACTGCTAGAGATACGTATGGCACGTATCCTGCGCTTCAACCTGCCCAAGCACGAGGCTCACATGCTACAGCTCGAGCAGGAGATAGAGCGCATCAAGCACGACATCAAGCATATCACCGCCTACACGATACGCTGGTATGAGCACCTCGAGGAGCGCTATGGTCCGTCTTATCCACGCCGTACCAAGCTCACCAACTTTGGCTCTATCGAGGTAACCAAGGTGGCCGAGCTCGATAGCAAGCTCTATATCAATAGGGCTGATGGCTTCGTAGGCATAGGGCTCAAAGAAGGCGAATTCGTATGCAACTGCTCCAGCATCGACGACATCGTTATTTTCTTCCGCTCGGGACGCTATCAGATCATGAAGGTCGAGGACAAGCGTTTCTATGGCAAGGAAGAGGTAGTGCACGTCGATCGCTATCTGCGTGGCGACGACCGCACGATCTACAACGTCGTCTATCTCGATGGGGCTACTGGTGCGAGCTACATTAAGCGTTTCAACCTCAGTAGTCTGATCCGCGATCGTGTCTACGACCTGACGCGCGGTAGCCAAGGCTCGCGCATCCTCTACTTCTCGGCCAATGGCAATGGCGAGGCAGAGAAGATCACCGTCAAGCTCAAGATGCAGAGCCGCAAGCAGAGACTCTTTGAGTTCGAGCGTGACTTTAGCCAAGTGCCTATCAAGGGCAAGAGTGCCGTAGGCCTCCTCGTAACCAAAGCCGAGGTCAGTGCTATCAAGCTACTCAGCAAGGGCTTCTCGACTCTCGGTGGGCGTGAGGTGTGGTTCGATCGAGATGTCATGCGCCTCAACTATAGTGGCCAAGGCGACTTCCTTGGCGAGTTTGATGCTCGCGACCGCATTCTCGTAGTGCTCGCCTCAGGCGAATGCTATACGACAGACTTCAGCGACTCCAATCACTTTGAGGACAATATTACCCGCCTCGAGAAGCACGACGAGCGCAAGCTCTGGACAGCTGTCTACTGGGACGAGGAGCAGGGCTATCCCTACATCAAGCGTTTCCCCATAGAGCACGAGCAGAAGCGCGAGAGCATCATCGGCGAACAGGCACAGAGCAGACTCCTCCTGCTCACCGACACCTACTATGCCCGCCTCGCCTATGCTCGAGAGGCAGACCCTACCGAAGACAAGATGACGATCGTCGACTGCGACGAGTTTGCCATGGTCAAGAGCATCCGCGCTCGAGGCAAGCGACTCGCTACCTATATGCCTGCCTATCTACAGGAGATAGCTCCCCTCAAGGAGAGCCCACTCACCGAGGCTAGCCCAGAGGAGAGCGATGCTGAGGAGACCTACGACAACCTCTTATTCCCCGACCAAGATGACTAGATGCTCCTATGCCCTATGCTTAGCCCTATGCCTGCTCGTGGCTGTGCCTGCTCGTGCTCAGGCCGACTCGCTACGGCATGCCGTGGGTATGAATACCCACACCACGCCTATACTACGTGCCTCTTACCTAGGTCTAGGCGGTGTAGTGCTGTCCGATAGCTACCTGTCTCCCCTCAACTATGGGGGCTATACCATACACTTCGCCTCCGAGACAGCCCAGTGGCGCTATCGAGGACGTGGCCTTGGAGGACTACTGCTGGGGCGAGGCTACGCTCCGAGCCCTGCCGAGGATGAAGCACCCGCACGCTGGCTACGGCACCGCCTCGTGAGTGTAGACTATAGCTCCACGACCAACCCCACGGGCAGTGGCACCATGCTTCGCCTACAGGCTCGCTGGGAGGCCGCTCGCCTCTACAAGCTCTACGATGACTCCCTAGGGCGCATCCTCCTAGGGCCAGGCTATACGGCAGGAGTAGGGGGGCTCTACAACTCTCGCAATGGCAACAACCCTGCCACCCTCAAGCTCGATGCATCCCTCACCCTAGCCTTGCACTATAGCTATCGCTTGCCGTGGCATGCCTTCCCGATGCAGGTACGCCTCGCTACACGCACCGATCTCATCGGTACACAGTGGTCTCAGCAGTTTGGCGAGAGCTACTATGAGATGTACTATGTCTCCGGTGAGTTTGGCAAACGCTTCGGCCTAATGCATCTAGGCAATCAGTTAGGCATACAGGTACGCTTGGCTATCGACTTGCCTCTCTTCAGACATACCGATCTCTCTATCGCCTACCGTCTACAGCACCGACGCTGGGAGATCAATCACCTCATCACGCGCCAGAGCGATCATACGCTGTCGCTGGGGCTGGTACGCTATATCCGTGCCCTCGCCCCACGTGAGGCGCGCCAAGTGCATCCTACACCCTTCTAGTATGACGACCAAGCTCTACAGCCTTCTGCTCTGTGCCCTCCTAATCGTAGGGGGGAGCTCGTGCTCTGTCGAGGATGAGCGAGAGACGAGCGCATTGGCTACATACAATGCCCTGTGGGAGACGCTCGACACCCGCTACTCGTATCTCGACCTCAAGCTACCGACCGACTCTACCTGGCGTGATATGTACCACAAGCACCTACCCAAGGTGCGCGAAGGGATGTCCAACGATTCCCTATTCCTCGCCCTTACCGCTCTGATGAGCGAGCTCAAGGATGGGCACGTCAACCTAACTACCCCCTTCGACTACGGCCGATACTGGCGTTGGCATGAGGACTATCCCTCCAACTTCAATACCTACGTCGCAGACAAGTACCTTGGCGACCGCTACCGCATAGCTGGTGGGCTACGCTATACGCAGATCCTATACAATGGGCATGCGCCCGATAGCATCGGCTATCTACGCTTCTCGAGCTTCTCCTCAGCGCTAAGCCAGAGCAATCTAGCGGCATCTCTGAGTCGCCTCTCCCGCTGCCGTGCACTTATCATCGATATACGTAGCAATAGTGGAGGTAATGTAACGACGAGCGACCTCTTCGCACGCCACTTCATGAGCGAAGCACGTACCGTAGGCTACATACGCCACAAGACAGGCCCCGGACACCAGGACTTCTCTGAGCGCAAGCCTATACACCTCACCCCTATCGACAATAGTGTGCGCTGGCTACGCCCTGTAGTGCTCCTGACCAATCGCTCTGTATATAGTGCGGCCAATGACTTTACGCTCAAGATGAAAGGCCTCCCCTTCGTTACCATAATGGGAGACAAGACAGGTGGTGGAGGTGGGCTACCGATGACGAGCGAGCTCCCCAACGGCTGGCTAGTCCGCTACTCCTCGACACAGACACTCGATGCCTCGGGCAATCACATAGAGCATGGCATAGAGCCCGACTACTACGTCTCGCTCTCTGAGGTCGACATCACACGGGGTGTCGATACCATGATAGAGACTGCTATCACCTACCTCCGCGATCGTCTGAGTGAGTACAGCCGTACTCGCCAGTGGCGCAAGTAGCCCCTTGCTTGCGCTGATGTACGACAAGGCCCTAGCTCCTCGGAGCTAGGGCCTTGTCGTACATCAGCCATGCGTCTCTAGTCTAGAGAGTCGGTGAATGGGCGGATTACATACAGATCGCGAGCATTATGGGCGATCGTATATGGGTTGGTGTGCTTTGTGTCCATTCGCTGGATGTAGGGGCCATCGGTTTGGCTCACCGACCAGTAGTACCCTTGGGGTAGTATCTCCCATGCAGTGGCGATCGCCCTCATCTGTTCCTTGGTACGCTTGGTGCCAAAGCTCGCATCATTGGGCTGAATGCTCGGTGGAGTATTCATATCTACATATCCGCATAGGGGGAACACGACGGACACCTGCTCGCTGGAGGCTGTCTGCCAGAAGCTCTCATTGGCCACCGTATTGATATTAATGTCTTGGCCGATGAAGCGAGATGTTACGCGTAGTTGCTTGCCGATGCCATGATTGTTGACCCTATCGGTGGCCGACATCTGAGCATCGTCTAGGATCTCGTACTTGAAGACCGCGATCTTGTCCTTCTTGCTATAGGCAGGGAAGCCAGCTATCTCTCTCGTGGTAGGCATGAAGCGCACGGCATACGTTACTATCTTTCTCCCTATTCGCTTGGACACATAGCTACTCACGAATGTATTCTTCTCCCTATTGATCTCTACGTTCTCATCCATTGTCTGAGGCGTCTCGTTGATGCTAGGGCTATCATCTAGCTTGATGTGCTGGAAGGTCGGGGAGAACAAAGCCTGCCATTCGTTTTGATTGGGCAGGTGGTAGCCCCTTGGGATCACGTTCTCTATGTTGGAGATAGGCAGAGCATAGTACCCAGACGTGGACACCGAGTTGTCGATAGCGAAGGTGCGAGCGACAAGTCCCACATTCCTAGGTGCTACATACTCCGTCGGTGTCTTGTATCGTAGTAGCTCTACATTGATGCGGTGGGTCTTGCCGTTGGTCATCCGATCGGTCTTTAGCTTGACGGAGAATGGTGGACGCTCTACCCCTGTGGCGGGAGGGAGTGCATCACCATATCTATTGAGCTTAAACTTCAGCGAGGATACCTTCGTCTCCCCTCCAGTGGCCATCGGATCTCGCATTACCCAGACGAGGCGATAGGCCGCGAACTCGTTGCGTGGCGAGGGTGAGGAAGCTAGAGTCTGATTGACAGGTATCTCCACGTAGTAGGGATCGAGCGTGCTTGGCTGCTCGGCAAAGGTCCACTTGGGCGTAGCCCCCTCACTTACGCTACTCCCTGGAGACATATCGAAGTATCCCTCACGGCTCGCTACGCTGCTGGTTAGGGAGAATGACTCCGGATTGACCGCACTGCTTAGGCGGTTGAGGATACGCACACGCAGCAGCACGCCTTGAGGCTTGAAGGAGAGCTTACCCTCAAGCCAATCATTGTCGAGCACCTTTACCTTGGTCCACGAGGAGGCTAGAGGCACACGGATCTTGTTGGCAGGGAGGTTTTGGTCGAGTGCAGCCTTGTAGGCAAATGAGACCTTGGTTCCCCCGATTAGTTCGCCACCTCCAGCGATGCCCATGATGTACCAGGTTTCACCCTTCTTGGGGGTCTTGCCTGTAGGTATGCCACTGACAGATACCGATTTGTTCTTGATCTTGAGGTAGATCTTGTTGTCGCTCCCTAGCGTGGCATTGAAGTCGATAGTAGCGACGCCTACGAAGGTATTGTCGCCCTCCTTGCGCAGGAAGCAGTGCGTCTGCCAGTCGCCAGCAGGGGAGAGCTGGATCTGGTCGGCAACGTCCGTTGCATCAAACGCCATGGCCTTGAGCTCATCGAAGCTCCCCGATAGGTCGAGCTCGACAGGTGCTACGACCTCCTGAGGCGTGGGTGTAGGCGCTGCGTCGTCTTGTTTCTGGCAAGACACCATTAGGGTTAGTAAGAGGATAGCTCCCCCTAGCAAACCATAAATCTTTTTCATCATCGTAGTTGTAGTCTTTTGTTTGTAAAAAAAGGAACCGACTGCGCCTCTTGCTACAGGTCGTCGCCATCGGCCCAGTCCTCGACCTCGCCCTCTACCGATAGGCTGGCCAGTACATTCTGAGGGCTATCTAGAGGAAGCTCCTCGATAGCAGGAGAGGCATAGCTCTCCTTCTCCCATTTGATATTCATAATTTTCTCTTTCGTTAAGTACGATTGCTGATCGTAACATAATGATATTATATGGAAGGATTATGTTATCCTTTTGCGCACAAAGGTATATAAAAAGTATTTATGTACAAATGATGTTATCCAAGAGGTAGGCTGATAGGCATACACATCGTTGGTAGATTTAAGTATGCTATTATTCGGGATGATACATTCCCAGACGAATATTGCAATAGACAAGACAAAATGAAACATAATGTATCATGATGAGACGCAGAATTAATTTGAATTAAAACTCATATCTGTCATAAAGTGTAACTCGGTGAGCTCTTATGGATAGCCTCATTGGGACGAGGCACAAAGCATATCGAGGGGTGTGGCACGTAGTGGTGCCACACCCCTCGATATACGAATGAGGCGGAGAGTTACTTCTTCTTGCCTTGGTTGGCGACAGCCTCCATGAGCTTGGCTATCTCCTCAGGATCGCCTAGGAAGTAATCCTTCACGAGATTGAGCTCGTTATCGAACTCAAACACATAGGGTACAGCCGTGGGCAAGTTGAGGGCGATGATATCCTCGTCGCTGATACCCTTGAGCACCTTGATGATACCACGTAGGCTATTGCCGTGGGCGGCCACGAGTACATCGTCGTGCTGCATCAGCGTGGGGAAGATCGTATTCTCCCAGTAGGGTAGGGTACGGTCTACACAGTGGCAGAGAGCCTCGGTCAGAGGTAGGTAGGCAGGCACTACATCGGCATAGCGGGGATCTGCGAAGGGGCTACGTTCGTCAGCCTTCTCTAGGGCCGTGGGGGGGACATCGTAGCTACGACGCCAGATCAGCACCTGTTCGTCGCCATACTTCTCGGCTGTCTCGGCCTTGTTGAGCCCCTGTAGCATACCATAGTGCTTCTCGTTGAGGCGCCAGCTCTTCTCTACGGGGATCCAGTCGAGATCCATGACGTCGAGGATTTGGTTCATCGTCTTGATAGCACGCTTGAGGTATGATGTATAGGCCTTACCGAAGCGGAAGCCTTCCTTCTTGAGCAGTTCGCCAGCTTTCTTGGCTTCGGCTACACCCTGCTCCGATAGGTCTACGTTGGTCCAGCCGGTGAAGCGGTTCTCCTTGTTCCACACGCTCTCGCCGTGGCGGATTAGCACAATTCTCTTCATTACAATTTTCTAGTTGATGAATATCCTTAAAATCTTCGGCAAAGATACTTCTTTTCCTCCAACCTCCCCATACCTAGTAGGCAGGGCACCAGGGCTGCACGCATACGGGCCAGATCCATCTGAGAAGGAGCACAATACACAGCCTCTTGGATCATCTTCCTCGTTTTTTATTCCCCCGATGGCGTGTAGCCCTTACTTATCCAAGAGTGCAATGAGGCGATCGAGTTGATCTCGCAGGGCCCAATACTCCTCCTCGGATAGTCTGTCCTCCGCTAGACTATTCTGTATCTCCATAGGGATATGCTGAGCCTTGTCGTATAGACTAGCCCCCTTGTCCGTCAAGCTGATGATCACGGAGCGTTCGTCCACTTGGCTCCGTGTACGCAGGACCAAGCCTGCATCCTCCATACGCTTGAGTAGGGGAGTGAGGGTATTCGTATTCAGTCCTAGACGCTTGACAAGCGTGC